>DASWMK010000082.1 GCA_036399815.1 Acidimicrobiales bacterium | reverse complement strand
AGCGAGCACGGCGGTCGTCTCGTCCGGGGTCACGCCGCACCCCCTTGCCGGCCGACGAACCGTTCCAAGGCGCGCATCGCCGGGGGCACGACGGTGCTGCCGTTGAGTCGGGGGTGGCCGCGTTCGAGGTCGCGGAACCGTTCGATGTGCTCGGCGTCTCGGAGTAGGAGCGTGATGTCGTTGTACGGTCGGCCCCGGTCGTTCTCGCCGCGGTTGTGGGGGTCGTGCCGCCACCCCTTCACCGCGTCGAGCACGTCCTCAAGCGGGTACAGGCGCAGCGCCTTGAGGATGGTCGCCGTGCGTTTCGAGTCGAGAACGGCGCGGTGATGCCCGGTTGCATCGCGCCAGGCGTCGAAGACGGCGGTCACGGTCGCCGGAGGCGACGCCGCTCGTGACGCTCGTTCGTTCACCGACGGGGGGGGTAGGGGGGTAACTCCCTCCCCCTCTCCATCTCCATCTCCTACTTCAACTACAGGGCTGGACTGTTCGCGTACTAGTACGGGGGTAGTCGCGGAGGGGGCGGGGAGCTTGCTGGGACGCCTCTTCTGCGGGTGTTGGAACTCGCACCACGACCTCACCGCCAAATACCGCCGGCCGTCGACTTCGTACCGGATGATCAGCCCCTTCGCAGCAAGAGCGGCCAGGTCCACCTCGACGGCGTCGAGCGTCATCTCGTCGTTCAGCGGATACACGGCGGCCTTGATGAGGCGCACGTTGTCGACGCAGCGGCCGTCGTCATCGCAGTGCGTCCACAGCCGGACGAAGGTCCGCTCCGCCGACGCCGACAGCGTCGCCATCGTCTCGGAGGTGCAGAGGTCCGGGTGGACGGAGCGGATGCGCGGCACTAGACGCGCCCCGTTGTTGACGACGAGCGCCACTCGTCGCCGGTCATGGCGCCCTTGCGTAGGTTGCACCACGCGCACGCGAGTACGAGATTGTCGATGTCGTCCGACCCGCCCCGGCACCGGGGGATCACATGGTCGATGTGGGGCCAGTCAAACGGCGCGGCATCTGGGTCGCTCCTGTCGAGGACCCACCCATCAGACGACCAGACGCATGCCTCCGCTTCGTAGCCGTCCCGCACGAGGAACACATGGCAGTACGTGCAGCGCCAGCCGTCTCTCTCGCTTAGCCGAACCCGTAGATCGGTACCCGCGGTGACTCCTGAGCGTCGGTACTCCACCGGTTAGGCCACCTCGCCTTCCTGGACCTCAGAAGAAACAGGGATCTCCACGTCGAGGAACATGCCGAGCCGCTCGCCGGCGAGGTCAGCGTTGCGGGCGTCGATGTCGACGCCGACCGCGTCACGTCCTCGGTCGACGGCTACCCGAAGGGTGGTGCCGGTGCCTGCGAACGGGTCAAGGACGACGCCGGGCCGCCAGGCGGGGCCTGTGTGGAACCCGTCGACGCGGATGCCGTCGGTGCCGGGGCAGCCGCACGACGACCAGCCGGTCGTGGTGGAGGTGGCGTTGCCGGTCGTGACGAACTCGCGGAAGTAGCCGCCGAGCACGGCCTTCGCCTCGGCGGCGAGGGACTTCACCGCGTCGCTGTTCTTGCCGGCGCCGTTGTTGACGACGAGCGCCTTGCCGGTGTCGTTCGGCCCGGTGGCGCGGACGGCGGCGATGTGGTCGTCGGTCAGCCCGGCGGCGTCGGCCAGCTCGACCGCCCGACGGGTCTGCGGCCGGTCGCTCGCCCGGTAGGCGTCGAGGGTGGCCCCGCCGGTCAGGCGTCGGCTCGGCCCCCCACAGGTGCGGCAGACGCGCCGGGGGCACATCTCCTCCACCATCGGCGCCACCAGCGCCGGCGGCCAGACGGCGTAGTGGGCGCCCGTGTACCCGCCGGGCGGCAGGTCGTACGTGTCCGCTGAGGCAAGCCACCCGGCGCGCTCGAGGGCGAGGCGGAGGTCACGGGGGGTGGTCCGGTCGGTTGCAAGCTGGGCGCGGAGCACCTCGTCCACCGGGTGCTGCCAATCCAACGGAGGTGCGCCGGCGGGGTTCGACATGATCGGCACGTCGTCGTAGCGGGGGTCGCCGTCACCGCTGCCGTTCGGTCGGGGGGACGTCTGTCGCCTCGGCCGACCGCCTGGCTTCTCCGGCGCCGACGTCGCCCGTCTTACGGCGTCGAGGTCGTGCCACCGGCGCTCCGACCGGCACGCCACCGTCACATACGACGTAGCCGGCCGCACCTTGTCCCCCAACGACCCGACCGGCGGGTTCGGCCGCACCCACGGCCGCAGGTTCCGCACGCGCCACTGGCCGGCGAGAGACGGCTCCCCGGTGAGGAGGTTCCGGCCGTAGGCGAGCGACCAGGCGAACAGGGTGGGGAGGCCGGTCAGCGACTTCGACAGGGGCCAGCCGGGACCGGAGGTGCCCTCGGGGCGGGCCTGCTTGCCGCGGCCCTTGCCTTCGGCCTCAGGGTCCATACCCCAGCGCGCCGCCTTGGCCGAGCCGTTGAACTTCGGCTCACCCGACCGCCACCCCTCAGCGAGGTAATCGCCGCCCGCGCCACCGGACCCGGCGTACGTGTCGCCGATCTCCACGGCGATCGACCCGTGCGGGGCGAGCACCCGGCCCACCTCAGCGGTGACAGCGAGCATCACGTCCAGCCACGCCGCAGGCGTCGCCTCCGACCCGATCTCCTTCCCCTTGTCGGGGTGGTCCGCCGGAAGATACGAGCGCAGGGCGAGGAACGGCGGCGACCAGCAGGCGAAATCTACGGAGCCGTCGGGGAGGGAGCGGAGGCCGTCGAACACGTCCGCGACGATCAGCCGGGCGCTCACGCGGCCTCCCGTGCCCGCTGCCTGCGGAGCCGGCGCCGCTCCAAAGGCGTCGTCCCGCCCCACACGCCCCACCTGCCGTCCGGGCTCCACAACACGAACTCGAGGCACTCGCCCCGCACCGGGCAGTCGGAGCACACCTCCTTCGCCTTCTTCGTCGCCGCGGGGTCGCCCGGCT
The DNA here is from genome assembly GCA_036399815.1 of Acidimicrobiales bacterium. Lineage (NCBI taxonomy): Bacteria > Bacillati > Actinomycetota > Acidimicrobiia > Acidimicrobiales > Acidimicrobiales bacterium. Next base: position 39,017 of record DASWMK010000082.1, on the reverse strand, counting down.
TCGGGAAGAAGATCGCGGGGTCGGTGCCAGCGCAGTTCCCGCGGCGCATCCATTCGGGGCGGTCCGGCCACGGGATGACCGGCTCCCACGTGTCGGGCCGGGTGTGGGGGACGGGGATCGGGTCGCGGGGCGGCGGCGGTTCCGTTTCGGGTAGCAGCGCCTCGAGACGAATGTCGCTGCCGTGGGTCACGCCGCGGCCTCCCCGTGGACCCAGGCTTCGACCTCGTCCCAGACGGGAGCGAGGCGGAGCGCGTGGAACGGCTGCGAAACGCTTGCGGTCGCCTCAGCGGGGAGCACGACGGCGCCCTCCGGCCGGACGTACAGCACCTCGCCGCGGTCGCCGTGGCAGCCGACGACGGCGGCCGGGGCGGCGACGAGGATGGAGAGGCCGGAGTCGCGGAGGTGCCGGCAGATGGCGATGGCGACGACCTCGCGGGGCGACCAGCGGCGGCGGTAGCCGGTGCCGGGACGGGCCAGCGGGAGGGGCATGCCGCGCACCCAGTAGTTGATCTCGGTCCTCGTCACGCCCAGCGCGGCGCAGACGGCAGGCGTGGACCACGATGGCCGGTCCGGGTCGTAGGAGAGAGCGACAGCCACGTTCTCGCAGGTCATCGCAACTCCTTCGGCAGGCGTCGCGTTGGCGTGGGCCGTCGTCGAACAACGCCGGTGCGGTAGGACGACGGCCGTTGTTTCCCAACGTGAGCGTGGTACTCGACCTCGGCCATCTGGCGTCGCCGCTTGAAGCGGCCCACCCAACCACAAGCGCACTCCGGCGCCCACCGATGCTGGTGTCCTAGTCCTCGGTCGCGAATGGCCAAGGCGTGCCGTTCGACGTCGCTCATGCGGCCTGCTCCGGCTGGTCGGCCCGCGCTTCACGCACCGCCTCCGACAACGTCTGATGCAGACGCTCACCCGACACCCGATGGAACTCGCCGCCAGCCCACCAGGAGACGAGGAACCGTTCGGGGGTGCCGTACGTGTAGTGCAGGTGGACCGCGCCGTCCGCCTTCCTCGACAGCAGCGACAGCAGATGATGGAAGTAGCTCATGCGGCCTCCCTCAGCAGCGCCGACAGTCGGACCACCTCGGCCTCCCAGTCGACCTTCTTGATCGTCAACGCCTTCGCCTTGAGTTCGTCGTAGGTCTCCTGGCCGATGGTCGCCACAGCGAAAGCGACGTGCTCGAACGGCCACTCCGTCAACCTGCGATGGCAGGCCGAGCAGAGACACCAGGCGTTCCTCTCGTCGGTGCGGGTCGACGCGTACCGGCGGCTGATGATGTGGGCGCACTCGAGCTTCACGCCGGCCGAGCGGCCGCACCGTTCGCAGGCGCCGCGGAGCCGGACGAGTTGCGAGTGCAGCATCGTCGCCTTGCCGCGCGGGCCCTTGCCGTAGAGGTTGCTCACGGCTTGGCCTTCGGTATGTAGCACCGCTGGTGGTGGCCGCCGATGTGGCACACCGGGGACGACACGATGTGGTTAGGCCACCGGTCGCAATGCCGCGCGATCACCTTTTCCCAGCCATCGAAGTCCGGGTCGTCGGACGGTTCGCAGCGGGCGGCTGACGCGTGCTGCGAGTAGTCGGCCCGGTAGACGGGCCGCTCGTCCTCGTCGGCCGGCTGAGGACGCGGGTGGCGCCACGGGATGCCGATCACAGGAAGCTCCCGACGGAAACGTCGACCGGGTCGGGCGACCGCGGGCCGGGGTGGACTTCGGAGACGGCGACGACGAGCGACCAGCCGCACCCATCACAGAACACCGTCGTCGTCTCCCGGGCGGCGCCGTACCCGCCGTGCCGCAGCAGCGGCGTCTCCGTCATCGTCGTGCCTTCCAGCGGCGACGAGCACGCCGGGCACGAGTCGCGCGACACGGGGACGAGCGCGCGGCTACCAGCCCACCGTTCGCGGGCTTCGACCGTGAGGAGCGTTTCGGCGGGACGGCGGGCCATCACGCCACCGCCTGTCCGGGCCAGTCAGCCGGGTACACCATCGTCCGGTCACCGGGGCGCAGCGCCCGCACACGGGGATGCACGCAGACGACACGGTCGTCCAGACGGGGAAGGGCGCGGCCGGCGGCGAGCGAGTGCAACAGGAACGCGCCGGCCAACTGCGGGTCGGTGGTGCAGGCGAGCGACCACGGTTCGCAGACCACGGTGGACACGTCCGCTTCGGGGCGACCGGGACGGTGCTCGCAGAACGAGGCGATGTCCCGCATCAGTTGCCCTCCGCGGCGATGAGCGACGCCTGCTCGCCCATGCCGTCGTTGTCACGCGCCGACGGGGGCGTCGGCACTTGCTCGTCCAGCCACGCCGCCGCCTCGACCGCCATCTTCTCGGTCAACGACGACGGCGACCCGAAGCAGGCGACGAACATCTCCTTCACCCGCTTCCGCGTGTCCGGGTCCGGAATGCCGTTCATCCGGGCCACCAGCGCCTCGACCGTCATCCGGTCGACCAGCGGCTCAGCCGACCCCAGCCACGCAGCCAGCGTCTCCGCCATTTCAGCGGTGTGCCCCCGCTTGTACGCCTTCCCCTCGATCAGATCGCAGCGGGTCTTCGCCACCACCAGCGTGTGCTCGTGGTCCAGATCGGCGGTGACAGTGAACTCGTACTCGATGCCGTCGCGCTGCACCGGCGCCATCCCGATCCGGCGAGGCACCTGCTTGCCCTTCGCGTCGGTCTCGAGGATGTACTCGACCTTCGACCGCATCGTCACGATCACGTGGGCGTCGCTGGCGAGCAGCCCGGCGACCATGTCGTTCTGGGCGGGGGTGCCCTCCTTCCAGCCGGCGTAGGAGTTCCCCCGGCTGCGGGCGGCTGCGGCGTCGACCACGTCGAGGGTGCCCCCCTCGCCCATCCAGAAGTGGGACAGCGAGTCGACGAGGACCACGTCGTAGCTGCCGCCGAGTTCGACGACCGCCTGGCCCAGCTCGCGGGGATCGTACGGCGGCAGCCAGTCGACAGTCTCGTAGTCGAACCGGTCCGAGTAGAGGGAGCCTGACCCGCGTTCGGTGTCGATCTGCACGACCCGGCCACCGAGCACCTTGGCGACCTCCAGCGCCGTCCACGTCTTGCCCGCGCCGGCGGGACCGGCGAGGGCGACACGGGCGCGCTGGCCTTTGCGCACCGCGGGGCGGGGGGTCAGTTGGCGGACCATCACGCCACCTCTCTCGGCGGGAGCACGACGGACCAGCCGGCCGGCGTCGTCTCCGAGAACTCGTCAGGGTCGATGCTCCGGGCACGGAGCGGGGTGAGACGCCAGTCGGGCCGGCAGCATTCGGCCAGCACCCGGGCGACCGCCTCCCCCTCCGACTCGTACACCCCATCGCCGTCAACCCGGCGTTCGTCGTGGGCGCGGGCGACCACGACACGCCACAGGCCGTCGTGATCCCACTTCCTCCGGCCCACCTTGAACTTCACTTCGATCACACCGAGGCCGGGCACCTCACGGCTCTTCGTGCCCATGCAGGCGACCAGCTGGGCTTCGCACTGCTGGTACGCCTCCCCCACTGCCGCCTTGACCCGGCGGAGGGCGTCGAGGAGGAGGGCGAGGTGGTCGGGGTCGTCGCGGCCTTCCACGTCCTGCGCGATGGCGGAGAGAGCGTGGACGAGGCCGTCGCAGGCGGCGATCACGTCGGCCTTGGAATCGAAGACGAGCGCGGTCACGACGCCCCCCACATGCGGCGCCGGTCCCCGTCGATGAGGCTGTCCCAACAGTCGTCCCACGACGGCCGGACTTCGTCCCACGACAAGCGATGCCGACAGCCGTCATCGTCACGGAACCCGACCACCAACAGCTGCGGTGCAGCGAGCCACGATCGGAGGTACAGCCACAGCCGATGAGCGGGCGGGCACACCACCCACGTGTCCAGATCGGGCGGGTCGTAGTAGACGCGCTCGCGGCGATCCGACTGCCAGCGCAGCCATCCCTGCCCCGGCTCGTACAGCACGTCACGCCAGAAGGCGACCCGCCGGTGCGGGAGTTCCAACCACCAGTCGGGCAGCCAGGCGGGGTGGCGAGCAACATCGCCGATCGTCGTCCTCACCAGTCCCACCCCTCGTCGTCCAGCACGTACTCGAAGTCGTGTTCCGTTGCGAGGAGGTCGTGGTGTTCCTGGCGGGCCGCTTCGGCTTCGTCGCGGTCGGTCCACACCGGGGCATCCCAAGGGGCATCCGGGGGGATCACGACGCCGTCTCCAACCGGGCGATGGCCGCGTCGAGGATGCCGAGAACGGCGGCGTGGCCGTCGGTGTCGTTCACCTTCGCCAGCGAGGAGCGGCCAGCAACAGCGAAGCAGAAGGGAGTGAGTGGCAGACCTTCTGCCAACGCGGCGCCTTCAACGCACCAGCACGTTGCGTCGTGGCTGTACGGCGGAACCGCGGCGCCGGACTTGCTGCGGGCCCAGAAGTCCGTCGTCCAACGTTGCTCATCAGCAATCCGAGATCGCACTCGGCGAACGTGGTCAGCAGTGATCCCATTCACGACAGCCACCTCCGCCGGTCGTTCAGGGGTCGAGGACCGAAGTAGACGCGGTTCGGCCGGTGCCGGGCATCGTCCTCGTAGACGCCGCGCAGCGACCAGCCCGCCGCGACGGCGAGCAGAGTGAAGAACGAGCCTGCGAAGAACGGAGGCGGCGGCGAGGACGACCGGGTTCACGGCTCGCCCACGATCCGGTAGAGCGGCTGGTCCTGCTGCAGCGAGAGCGGCGTCGATGCTCGTCATGCGGCGTCCTTCGTTCTCCTGCCGCAGCCGGTTCAGGTAGGCGTGGAACGCCCTGCCCGCCGCCTCCTGCTCGCGGTCAGCAGTCGACGACGGGAACGCCGACGGGAACAGGTCTTCGGGGCGGTGCGGCATTAGCTCTCCACCGCCTCGTAGGTCGCGTCGAAGATGTCCGGCTTGCACGGGTAGAACTCGCCCTTGACGCCTCGGATGATCCAGTCGCCGGGATCGGCGCTCGGATTCGGAGACGACCTCAATGCACTCCCCGTCCGCGGAGAGGAACGTGTGGTGCCCGAGTTCGACGCAGCGGGCATCGCCGCTCGGGTCCGGCGCCAACATCGCGAGTGGCGCAGGGCGCCGTACGCCGGGCCGGAGATGGTGTGCGCCTGATCGAGCAGGGAGGCGTGCTCGACGTAGAACTGAATCAGCTCGTCCCGCGTGACGTCGGCCGCTGTCCGGGCGAGGCCGGAATCCATGACGCGCATGGCCTCGGGGTCGATGCCGCGGACGACGATGGTGGGGAACGACACGCCGGCTTCGATGCACGCGTGCAGCCGGTGCTGACCCTGGAGGAGCTGACCGGTCGGGCTGAACACGATCGTCTCGCCGGTGAGACGCCACTTCCCCGCCGCCATCTGCTTCGCGTAGAGAAGAACGCGCTGACGGCGGAGCTTCCGGTTCACGATGTTGCCCGCAAGCATCACGGCGGCTGCCTCGGGCGTGATCGTGACGACCTCGGCGGTCACACCGGAGGCAGAGTCCGAACCGTTCGTGGACGGGGGTATGGCTACGATGGTCGTGCTCATCTGCTCTCCTGGGTGAGGCGGTCGAGCAGGTCCTGGCAGACCCTCGACCGCGTACGACAGGTGGCCGTTCCAGTGGACGGCCACCTGTTCCGCGTTTGCGGAGAACCGGTCGTCGTCGGCGATGAACGCCCAGCCGGCCTTCTGCGCTGCGTCTGGGAGCGGCGTCCTTCGGCCGGAACGGTCGCCTCGCTGACACCCACCGCGGAAGCGACGGCCCGGTTGCTCATGCCTGCCTGACGGAGCGACCCGATGGTGTGCTCCTTCGGCAGAGCGACCAACAAGAATCGAAGCTCCTTGGAGCACAGGTCGTCCCACGACTCGTAGCCGAGCGGAATCCACGCCCTCCCGAAGTACAACTGCTCGACGAGCGAGCACATGTTCTCGGCCACGACCTTGAGCCGGTTGAGGATGTCGCGTGCGTCCTCGAAGGACAGCACCTCCACAACCTCGCCCGTCTCGGTGTCGACGAGCGTCATGCCGCGTCCTCCGGTTCCGGGGTGGGCGGGACGGGCCGCTCGCGGCGCCGGCCCCGGTACTCGTCCAGGACGATCACCTTCCGCTCCGGGAGGGACACGACCGCGGCCATCACGCCGCCCTCACCGGGCTGCGGCGCCACTCCGCCACCGTCGACTCCACCAGTCCCGTCACCGCCGCCACCGGGATCAGCACCTTGTCCCCCGTGTGCGGCAGCTTCGGGAGCCAGCCCTGCTGCACCCAGCGGCGCACCGTCGACTCCCCGATCCGCAACACGTGCGCCGCCTCGGCGACCGTGTACACGATCTTCTCTGGCTGCTGCGCGTGTTTCGCGAGGCCGGCGGCGACACCGCGTTCGACGGCGGCGGCGAACAGGTCTTCGAGAGTGGCGGTCACGCCGCGTCCCCAGCGACGGCGGCGACGAGCCGCATGGCAATCTCGCCCGGGTCGACCCCGAGTGCCCGACCAAGGCGGGACACGTTGGCGAACGTCGGCCGCCACTCGTCTCGCTCCCAGTGGGAGACGGCGGTCTGGCCTACGTCGACTAGCTCAGCGAGACGAGCCTGCGTGTAGCCGAGAGCCTGACGCTTGCTGGCGAGCCATCGGCCGAACGTTTCCTCCATCAGTCGACATGCTACTAGCCGTCCTAGTAGTCGTCAAGCAAGCTGATGCGAAGGATACGTGACACCGGTCACGTATCTAACAGGTATCCTCATATGCTCTGTCCCGGCGTCTTATCGTGGCGGGCGCGGATGGAGGCGAGACGGCAGACCCAGGCGGTGCGGTGACGGATCAGGACGCAGTGGACGACGAGACGCCTGTCGCCTTCGGCCGGGCGCTCGCGGCTGCCCTTGAGGCCGCCGGGCTGAGCCAAGCGGCGCTCGGCGAACGCGTCGGCGTCGCTCAGAACACGGTGTCCACGTGGGTTGCCGGCAAGTACCAGCCGGAGCCGAAGGTGGTGTTCAGCATCGAACGGGCGCTCGACGCGACACCCGGCTCCCTGTCGCTGCTCCTCGGCTACCTACCCCCCGAGGCCGCGGGCCGCTCCGTTGCGTCCGTTCGCGAAGCGATCGCCTCCGACCCCCGGCTCGACACCCGAGGCAAAGCCGCCTTGCTCGCCGCCTACGACGCCTACATCGCCGGAGGTCGGCGCCGCCGCGGCTGACAGCGCCGCGGCGCACGCCTCCATCGTCAACCGCATCGACGCCTCCTCCCGCACCGCGACCCGCAGCAGCCGCACCACTTCCAGCCACCCGTCGAGCTTCCGCAGGAACGTGTCGATCACCTGAGGGTGCACCGTCGAAAGCACGGCGACGATCCCGTTGAGCGCCTCCACCGGGTCGGTCGTCTTCCGGAGGATCGCGTCCATGCACTCCGGCGGAGCGGCGGCCTGGTAGGCGGCGGCCCTACCCCAATGCTCCTTCCACCAGCGGATCAGCGCCTCGAACTCGTCGAGCGGCATCTCCGCTTCGAGCCGGGCCAGCTCGGCTTGCAGGTCTCCCACCCCTGTCCTCCAACGTGAGCAGCGTCCCACGCGCTGCCACGCCGCTGGCGGGGACGAAGGTCGGCGGGCACGACCCCGTGAGACCCGTCCCGCCCCATGTGGTCATCTAGCCCCTGTGGGCCGCTGATTCCACTCCATTTGCATGGCTCGTGCAAGTAGCCGTTCGCGTTCGTAACGCAGTCTTAGGTATCCGGGGCCTCGCTTGTCCCTCTTAGCCCTTTCCGTCGACCACATCGGCGATCCGCTGCGCCGCCACCCGATCCGCCGCCGGCACGAAATGGCCGTACAAGTCGAGAACCATCTTCGCCGACGAATGCCCCAACCTTCCGGCCACGGTCCTCGCGTCCACCCCACCCGCCAACAGGCGGGTCGCCACGAAATGGCGGAGGTCATGCAGCCGGACCCCTTCCACCCCGGCTTCGCGGCGTAGGCGGGCGAAGCGTTGCGTCGCCCCGTCCGGATGCCACGGCACCGACCCGTCCGGCGGGACCGGCCTCGCGAACACGTAAGCGTCCGACGGCAACGCCACCCCGCACGCCAACGCCCGCTCCGCGGCCCGCGCCCGATGCGACCGCAGCACCCCGACCGTCCCCTGGTCCAACGCCACCGGGTACGGCCGACCCGTCTTCGTGCCTTTCACCACGAGGCCTTCGTCGCCGACCGACAGGGACCGGGAGAACGTCACCGTCCCCTTGTCGAGGTCGAGGTCGGACCAGCGGAGCGCGCAGAGGGTGCCGCGGCGGGCGCCGGTGACGGCGGCGACCCGGAGCCAGCCGGCGAGGTCCGGGTCGCGTTCGGCGGCGGCGGTGAGCCGCGCCATCTCGTCGGGTTCGGGGGGGCGGACGCGGGGCGGGCCGAGCGCCGGTTTGCGGGCCAAGGCGGCGACGTTCCGGTCGACCAGTCCCCACCGTTCGGCTTGGGCGAGGGCGGCGCGGAGGATGGAGTGGGTGCGGCGGACGGACGCCGCGGTGAGGCCGTCGGCCCGTTGGGAGGCGTAGAGGGCGTCGACATGAGCGACGGTCAGCCGGGTCAGGGGATAGTGGCCGACGGCGGGGATGATGCGGGTTTCGACCCAGCGGCGGTTCGTGGACGCGGTGGTCGGTGACCAGTCGGGGGTGCGGACGGCGAGCCAGCGGCGGAGCAGCTGCTCGACGGTGGCATCCGGCGCGACTGTGGGGGTGGAGGCGGTTTGGGTTTCGGCGACGAGGCGGACGAGTTCCGTTTCGGCGAGGCGGCGGCCGGTGCGGTTGTTGGGGGCGTGGACGGTGCGGGTCTTGTAGCGGCGGCGGCCGTCGTCGGTGTAGGAGGCTTCCAGGCGCCAGGCGCCAGCCCGGAAACGGAGCGTGCCCTTCACGCTTCCATTGAGGCAGCAGGAGCCAGACGGAACAGGGACACGAGTGGGCCACCGCAGACGGCACACGGGTCGCTGCCGGTGGCGTCGACGTGATCCGCACATTCGCGTCCCCACTGCTCCATCCCGGGGGGTGCTCCCCCTGCTGCGACGGCCGCCTGGTTGACACGCGCGGCGATGATCACGGCGGCGTCGGGTTGGTGAGCGAGGATGGTATTGGCGTTGTACTCGACGGCGAACCGCCCTCCCGCTGCTCGCAGTTCCGGGCTGATCTCACCCATTGGTTGTCTCCGGTCCATCGGAGGGGGCGGCGTCGCCAGAGAACAGCCGCAGTCCAACGAGAACCGCGACTTCCTTCATGGCGTCGTCAGCCTCGCGAGGCATCCCGTGCCAGTACTCCTCCACGAAGCGCCGAGCGGCCCGCACCAACGCGTCCCGTTCCGCGGTGAGCGCGTCGACGGTGGCGAGCGCGCCAGAGAGCCAGCGGTGGAGGTCGAAGTAGCTCTCGCAGTGGAGCAGAACCGGGTCGTCAGCGAGAGCGCAGGCGACGCGTTCCAGTTCCTCGGCGCTCAATGGTTCCGCCTGCTGCCCGCGGGTGGGATCAGGCATTGGCTGGTTCGGCGGGTGCGCACGGCACGAGCAGAACGGGCAGCCGCCGACGACGACGAGGTGCTCGTCCCAGCCATGGCCGCAGATGCACGCCTTGACCGTGTGACCCGTGTCGTTCACGTCGTCGGGAAGGATTCTCTCCACACTTCTCCCTCTCGTCTGGTGCCCCCGGCCCCACTGGTGGAGAAGGACCGGGGGCTTGCTCCCCTAGCGGGAAGCGATCTTTAGCTCCTCGCGCAGCCGCGCTGCCTCCAGCGCGTATGTGTGGCGGTAATGCTCGACAACGACCGGCGACAGACTGCTACCCCACCGGCCAGCGTCAATGTCGGCGACGTTCTCGTCGAGCCGAGCCAGCTTGCGTTCCTTCCATGTGCGGCACGCCCGCTGGTGTCCGGACTTGCCGCCGTTGCCGTACACCGTCTTGCCGCACGGGCATGTCCACGACCGACCTGCGTGAACAGAGGCGCTGCGCCTTCGGTCGTCCGGGTTCTTGTCCCGACTCATCGCTTCCTCCGTCGCTAGGGGTCCGGGTCTCCACTCCCGGGACGCCCCCATTCTCGCACGAATCGAGCGAGCACGCTGGAAGAATCGCTGGAAAAGGTCGGCCGAGAACCGACCGTGCCGGCGTTTCCGCAGGTCAGGCGGGCGCCCCCGGCAGGGCTCGAACCTGCGACCCGCTGCTTAGAAGGCAGCCGCTCTGTCCAGCTGAGCTACGGGGGCGGGGCGCGACGGATGGTAGGTCAGGGCACGGGGACCCACACGAGGACGAGGTCGTCGACGGCGACGTCCGACTTCTCGAGCGGCACCTGCACGGGCTCGACCTGGCCGGCCGCGGCCTGCCACTTCTCGTCGATGACGGCCAGCTCCTCGGCCAGCTCGGCCTCGAGCTCGGCGACGTCCTCCTCGCGCTCCTCGGCCCGGTTGCGGGCCGACGCCGCCCGCCGTCCGGCGGACGCCGCCCTCCCCCGCCGCGACGCCACGCTGCCCGCCCGCCGGGCGAGCGTGCCGACGCGGTGGCGGCCGCCGAGGAAGTCGCCGAGGACGGAGCCGACCGTCGACAGCACCTCCTCGTTCCGCCGGCTGCGGGACGCCACCTCGGCCTCGTCGACGCGGTCCCTCGCCGCGGCCGCCGCGTCCCTGGCCCGGTCGAGGCGGGCCTCGTACCGCCGGCGCAGGGTGGCGGCCTCGCGGTCGGCGGCGTCGGCGGCCGCGGCGCGGCAACGGGCCTCGAACGCCTCGCCGGTCTCCCCCACCCTCGACCACAGCTTGAGGCCAGGGCAGCGGAGCACCTCGACGGTGCGGTGGCGGCGGAGGTGCTCGACCAGGTCCCGCCGGACGGCCGTGATCGTGGCGGCCCGGCCGACGGGCGCCTCGGGCACGACGTAGGACGCGCCGGCGGGCGGGTCGGGCCGGAGGTCCCGGTCGTCCCAGTCGACGGCGACGGCCGCGGCGACGTCGACCTCGGCGCCGAGCGGGAACAGCACGGCCTCCCACTCCTCGGTGTGGCGCACGCCGGCCCGCTCGTCGTCGTACAGGAGGGCGACCCTGGCGGCGAGGCCGGCGGCAAAGCGGGTGGCGGCCGGCGCCGCGCCGATCGCCGCGGCCCACGGCGCCGCCGGGTCGAGCCAGCGGACGGGCAGGCCCTGGGCCACCGGCGGGGGCGGCTCCCCGTCGGACGCCGACGGCTCGGCCGGCGCCGGGGCCGGGGCCGGGGCCGGCGCCACCGCCGCCCCGCCGGCCGACCCGTGCGTGAGGGTGGCGATCTGCTCCCTCGTCAGCGGGCCGGCCAGGTAGGACATCGCCCACCGGCTGCCCATGACGACGGGCTCGGACGACCCCGGTCGGCGCAGCACGAACTCCCGCTTGGCCAGCCCGCCGATGGTCCCGGCCAGCGCGGCGAGGTCGACGCCGCCGCTCGCCGCGCCGAGGCCGTCGAGGAGGCGGTCCCGGTCGCGCTCGGTCTGGAGCCGGCCGATCATCCACGTCCCCGCGTTGCCGATGCCCCGGTAGTCCACGTCCACCGGGTTCTGCGTGGCCAGCACCACGCCGACGCCGAACGCCCTGGCCTGCTTGAGCAGGGTCAGGATCGGGCCCTTGGCCGGCGGCGCCGCCACCGGCGGCACGTAGCCGGCCACCTCGTCGAAGTACACGAGCACCCGCAGGTCGGTCGTGCCGGCCTGCCGGCGCATCCAGGTGACGAGCTTGCCGAGGAGGAGCGACACGGCGAACTGGCGCTCCTCGTCGGACAGGTGAGCGACGGAGACGACCGCGCAGCGGGGCCGTCCGCCCGGCCCGAACAGCAGGCCGTCGACGTCGAGCGGCGCGCCCGCGGCCCACGGCCCGAACGAGGGCGAGGCGAGGAGCCCGTTGAGGCGGCGGGCCAGGGCGGAGCGGTCGTCGGGCGGGAAGAACTCGTCGAGGTCGAACACGCCGAGGCGGCGGATCGGCGGGCGGAGCACCTGGCCGACCAGGGTCGGGAGGTCGAGGTCCTGCCCGGCGGACCACGCGTGCTGGACGAGGGTCGACAGCAGGACGTGCTCCGGGCTCGCCAGCGGGTCGGCGTCGACGCCGACGAGCCCGAGCAGCCCGGCGACGAAGCCCTCGATCTCGTCGCCGACCACCTCGGGATCGGTGGACGCCGGGGCGGCGAGCGAGCCGACGACGTTCAGGGGGACGCCCGCCGTCGAACCGGGCGTGTAGACGGTGACGTCGGCGGCGGCCCGCAGGGCGGCGACCCGGTCGGGACCGATGCCCCACGACGCCAGGCCGTCGCGCCACGAGGTCGCCACCTGGTCGGCGTCGCCGCCGCCCACCCAGGGCCGGAACTCGTCGGCGGAGAGGCCGGGGAACGTCAGCGCCAGGCCGGCGAGGTCGCCCTTCGGGTCGACGACGAGGACGGGCACGCCCGAGAGCAGCGCCTCCTCGACGAGGACGACGCCGAGCCCCGTCTTGCCCGAGCCCGTCATGCCGACGAGCAGCCCGTGGGTGGTGAGGTCGGCGCGGTCGAGCACGACGGCCTCACCGGTGCGCCCGTGCCCGGCCGGATCGACGCGCTCGCCGACGTACCACTGGCCCTTCCCGAGATCGACCACGGGTCCAGTCTCCACCCGTCGGCCGTCACGTACGCTCTGGCCCGTGCCGACGCCGCTCACCGCCGCGGTGCGCGAGGCGCTCGAGGCCGGTCACCTGGCCCACCTCGTCACCCTCGACGCGGCCGGCGGCCCGCACGTGTCGATCGTGTGGGTCGGCCTCGACGGCGACGAGGTCGTCTGCGCCCACCTCGACCCCGGCCAGAAGAAGCTCCGGAACGTCGCCCGCGACGGGCGCGTCGCTGTGTCCATGGAGACGGGCGGGCGCAACGAGTTCGGGCTCGACCACTACCTCGTCGTGTACGGGACGGCCCGGGTCACCGAGGGCGGCGCGCCGGAGCTCCTCCAGCGGCTCGCCCGGGTGTACCTCGGTCCCGACGTGCGTTTCCCGCCGATGCCGGACCCGCCGCCCGGCGTCGTCCTCCGGATCTCGGTCGACCGCGTGGCCGGCGTCGGGCCATGGAAGTCGGTTTAGTGTTTAACTCACGTCAAGTATTGCGACGAGGTTACGGTTCCATGGCATGGCTGCTGCCGGGCGCCATGTCGCCCTCCTCGTCGTCCTGCTCGCCCTCCTCGCCGCGCCGCCTGCCGGGGCGACGACCAGACCCACGCTCGAACGCTGGTCGCCAGGCCGGCCGGGCCCGTTCCTCGACGACTTCGCGCTCGCCCCGCTCGACGTCAGGACCGAGGCGCCCCGCCGCCGGGTCATCTCCCTCCAGGCCTGGGACTGGCCGCTGATCGACGACATCAAGGCCGTCAACCCCGACGCCCTCGTCCTCGTCTACAAGTCGATGGGGTCCACGCGCACGACCGGCGACCTCGTGGAGGACGGCGAGGACGCCCGGTTCCTGCCGACCGGGGTCGGCTGGGTCGAGGCCGACAGCGAGCACCCGGAGTGGTTCGCCATCGGGCGGGACGGCCGCCGGATGGAGTGGGACCGGTGGCCCGGGTTCTGGCAGATGCGGGTCGAGAACCGGGGCTACCAGGACCGCTGGATCGACAACGTCGCCGACGAGCTCGGTCGCTACGGGTGGGACGGCGTCCTGATGGACGACCTCATCAGCGACAACACCGCCTACAACGACCCCGGCCCGTACGCCGACGACGCGACGGCGCGGGCGGCCATGCGGTCGTTCCTCGCCAGGGTCGGCCCTGCCATCCAGGCGAGGGGGTTCCTCGCCCTCGCCAACATCCCCGCCGCGTACTCCGTCCCCGGACTGTGGGCCGACTGGATCCAGTTCCTCGACGGCGGCGCCGAGGAGCACTTCACCAACTGGAGCTCGACGACCGGGTCCGGGTTCGTGTGGGACTGGGGGACGACCGGCTGGCGGGCCCACATCGAGGAGATCGTGACCGCCGAGCGCATGGGGAAGATCGCCATGATGAAGATCGGCGGGGTCGACGGCGACCGGGCCGCCGGGCTCTACGGGCTGGCCTCGTACCTCCTCGCCAACCAGGGCCGCTCGATCGTGGGCTGGGGCGACACCGGCTGGCTCCCGGAGTTCTCGTACCGCCTCGGCACGCCGCGTGGCACCTACCGCTCGCTCGGCTCGAGCGTCTACCGCCGCGACTTCAGCGCCGGGACGGCGATCGTCAACGCCGGCGAGCGGTCGGCCACGATCCGCCTCGGCGGCCGCTACCTCGACGCCGGCGGGCGGGTGATCACCGAGATCACGCTCGGAGGGACGAGGGGCGCGGTCCTGCGCGCCGCGCCCTGACGGGCCGCCGGCCGCGGTTGCAGCAGCGCCGGCGGCGATCAACGATCGGCGGCGGTCACCCCTCCCCGTCGACCACGGCCGGCGGCGAGGTTGGGCGGCGGCGCGTCGGAGGGGTGGAGGTAGTCCTGCACGCCGACGACGCCGGGGACGGCGCGTGCCGCCTCGACGATGGCGGCCGCGTCGTCGGCGTCGTCGACCACGCCACGCAGGCCGATGACGCCGCCGCAGGCGTCGACGAGGACCGTCCACCGGCGGAAGCGCCGCTGCCCGAGCACGCGGGTGCGCACCTCCTGGCACAGCGCGGCGTCGTTCGCCGGCGGCCGGCGCGTCGGCTCGGGCACGGACCTAGTTTGGGCGCATGCTGCTGGTCGGGACCACTGCCGGGCTGTACGAGGTGGACGGGGGCGAGCCCCGGCGGGTGCTGGACCGGGCGGTGACGTGCCTGTCCGGCCGGTGGGCGCTGGCCGACGGGCGGGCCGTGCTGGCCCGGTCCGAGGCGTCCGGGGCCGGCGCGGCGTGGGCCGACATCGCCGCGGTCGGCGACGGGCTCCGGGCCCACTGCCTGGCCGCTGCGCCGGGCGGTGAGGAGGTGCTGGTCGGTACGTCGGAGGCGCACGTGCTGCGCCTGCCGGCGGGCGGTGGCCTGGCGCCCGACGCGTCGTTCGACGCCATCCCGACGCGGGACGAGTGGTACACGCCGTGGGGCGCCCCGCCCGACACCCGCTCGCTGGCCGTCGCCGGCGACGGGACGGCGTTCGTCAACGTCCACGTCGGGGGCGTGTGGCGGTCGACGGGCGACGGATGGGACGAGCGGGTCGAGGTCGACGCCGACACCCACCAGGTGGTCGCGGCCGACGGAGTGGTCCTCGTCGCCGCCGCGGTCGGGTTCGGGATGAGCACCGACGGCGGCGAGACGTTCGACTGGTCGACCGACGGCCTGCACGACACGTACGCCCGGGCGGTGGCGCTGGCCGGCGACACCGTGCTGCTGACGGCGTCGACCGGGCCGTCGACGTCCCGTGGTGCGGTGTACCGCCGGGCGCTCGACGGCGGCCCGTTCGAGAAGGCGCATGCCGGCCTGCCGGAGTGGTTCCCGTCGAACGTGGACACGCACTGCCTCGCCGCGTCGGGCTCGACGGCGGCGTTCGGGACCGGCGGCGGGGACGTGTGGGTGTCGACCGACGCCGGGCGGTCGTGGGAGCTCGCCGCCAGCGGCCTCGGGACGGTGCGCTGCGTCGCCCTGGCGTGAGGCGTCGGAGCGTCACCTATGCTGGTCGCTCCCACGGTGACCGTAGCTCAGCTTGGTTAGAGCGCCAGGTTGTGGCCCTGGAGGTCGGGGGTTCAAGTCCCCTCGGTCACCCCATCGGTAGGCTCGACCGAACGCGCCTCTAGCTCAACGGCAGAGCAACGGACTCTTAATCCGCAGGTTCTGGGTTCGAATCCCAGGGGGCGCACTTCCCGACCAGCACGCCAAGGCCGGTCTTCGTGCGGCGGGTGCAGCGAGTACCGAGAATCCCACCGATCGGCGTCCCGTCGCGCTCGTGCGGGGCTCCGTGCGGGAGGAGTCGCCAGGTGGGAACTCGGAGTGCGGCTCTCGACCGACCTGATCACCGGCGCACACGGCGGCAGGCGAGCGAGACGTTCCACGGCACCAAGCGCGAAGCCCAGCGCCAGCTCGCGCGGCTCGTCGCTCAGGCCGATGCGGGCGGCCGAGCGACCGGTCGGGTGACGTTCGCACAGCTGCTCGACCGCTGGTGGGAGCAGAAGCGTGAACGACTCTCGCCGACCACGGCGCGCGAGTACCGGCGCGTGATCGAGCGCCGCCTGAAGCCCGACCTCGGCCGCCGCCCGCTCAACAAGCTGACCGTCGTGGACCTCGACGCCTACTACCTCCGCCTCGAGCGCTACGAGGGCCTCGCGCCGGCGTCGGTCCGCCAGATCCACGCCATCGTCCGTGGCGCGCTCGGCCAAGCGGTGAAGTGGGGCTGGCTGGCGTCGAACCCGGCGCGCGACGCCACACTGCCGCGAGCGACACGCCAGCGCATCGCGCCCCCGTCGGCGGCGAGTGTGCGACAGCTGCTCGCCCTCGCTGAGGAGCACTCCGTCGAGATGGGGATGTTCATCCGCCTCGCCGCACTCCTGGGAGCGCGGCGAGGCGAGGTGTGTGGTCTGCGGTGGGACGACGTCGACGAGGCGTCGGGCACGATCAAGATCAGGCGCTCCGTCGTCGACGTCGCCGGCCACGTAACGGTCAAGAGCACCAAGACCCACGCCGACCGCGTCGTCGCCGTCGACGCCGGCACTCTCGACCTCCTCCGCCGGCACCGTTCGCTGATGGAAGACCGAGCGCGGGAGGCGTGCACGCGCCTGGCGAGCGACAGCTACATCGTCTCCGAGTGGCCCGACGGCTCGAAGCCGATGCGGCCCGAGAA
The DNA here is from genome assembly GCA_036399815.1 of Acidimicrobiales bacterium. Lineage (NCBI taxonomy): Bacteria > Bacillati > Actinomycetota > Acidimicrobiia > Acidimicrobiales > Acidimicrobiales bacterium. The sequence goes on along the minus strand of DASWMK010000082.1, from coordinate 22,320 downwards.
GGCCACGATCGTGTTCCGTGCGCTACGTGACAAGGTCGGCCTCCCGACGGCCAGGCTCCACGACCTCCGCCACTTCGTCGCGACCCAGATGATCACCGCCGGCCAGGACGTCGTCACCGTCGTCGGCCGCCTCGGCCACGCCCAGCCCTCGACGACGCTCAACGTCTACGCCGCCTTCGTCAAGGAACGCGACCGCGAGGCGGCAACACAACTGGCTGCACTCCTGGCCCCTCCAGCCGGCGAAGAGTGACGAGGCGCGGCTTCAGGCGAGGTCGAGGCCGCGGCGTCGACGAAACCGGGACTGCCTACGCTCGCCGCTCCCGCGGCGGCAGCACGAGGACGTGCCAGTCCTCGGGGAAGACTTCGACGTCGATGTAGCGACGACGCGCTGCCCACAGAAGCGCTGGCTCGGCCAACTGACGCCTATGCATCGGCGGCCGGCGCTCCGCGGTCGCACAAGACCGCGCCACCTATCGCTGGCTCGGCGACGCGGTGGCATCGGGCGTGCGCTCGACAGCTGAGGTGTTTGAGTCCGACGGTTCTGTGCCGGCTCGTGCCGGGCCGTATCGGCCCCTCCAGGTCAGACCCACTTCTCCGCCGATCGTCGTCCCGCTGGTGTCGGCCCCTGCCGCGCAACAGGCTTGCGGCTCTACGCCATGAGTCGCTGTCGCTCGAGCGCGCCCCGACCACAAGCAGCCCCGCCAGCTCAGGGTTTGCCGGCGAGGAGGTGGAGCGACTGCTGTCTGGAATGGACGGGCCGCGGAACTGTATTGTCGCGGCGAACGGGCGTTTCGCAACGTTTGGTGTATGTTACATCGTTGTAGTTTCGCAGCAGGTGGGTCCAAGCCCACAGTCCGGCGGTGGCTCACGAAGTTCTTGTGGACGAACGATCGCGATCCGCCGTAGGGGGACGGCAGTGGAAGTGCTCGACGATGACGTGAACCATCTCGGGCGGCACCGTCGGGCACGCGCCGGTGCAGCTTGATCGAGATTCCCGACGGACTGTTCGCGTCCGATGAGCCTTACGTACCAGACGTTCAGCGGCTCTACCGGCTCTACCCGCCCTTACTCGACCCCAACGACCCTAAGCCGACGAGGCCGGCGGTGGTCGTGCGAGCTGATGCTGACATCGTGGTCGTGACCCGATCGGCTTCGGCGAAGAAAGGCGTGTTCCACGCGAACTCCCCCGCCGGCGGACTCACGAAGGACGGGCGCTTCAGCCGTGTTCGGTCGGTCTCCGCGCTGCTGTGGACGCCGAAGGTCGCGAAGTCGCTCGACCTCGTACTCGACGACGCCACCTTCAAGCTGGTGTGCGAGGAGTTCGGGCTATGAGCGCCCTGGACGAGCTGCAAGCTGGCGCACCAGGTGACCAGTTCCTCGCTCTCCTGCAGCGAACCATCCGAGCCGTTGCCATCGCGAGGGGGTTCCCGCCGCCCGAAGGTCACCTCAGTTGGGGAGGGCCGGCGCTCCAGACAGCTGTTGCTGAGTTCCTCGCGTCGCCGCAAACCTCGCGCAGGCTTATAGACCTGACACGGTGCAGGACCGAGCTGGCGCTCAGGCGGCGCCTCGAGACGACAGTGCGCAACTTCTTGGCCGACCAGGGCCGCCGTACGCCGATCGGTCGGCTGGTCATCCGCATCAACGACGTGCTACGCGGCGACCCGCAGTTCGAACGGAACGGCGTGTACTGGACGCTGTCGGCCGGCCCCTTTGAGCCTGCTCAGGTGGACCTCGACGCACTCGTTGGCGCGGTGCGTTGGCTGGACATCGTCGTCCCGACGTCGTGGGCGGGCGAACGGCAAAGCCCCGACCTGGACTCGAACTCCGTTGTCCGGGCGGCCACGGCGATGCTGCAGTCAGCCGGCGGGGCGCTGCGCGCCTCGGCGATGGCGCAAGCCCTGGCCCGTCGACTTGGCATCGGCGGCGCGCCGCTGTCGATCGACGCAGCGGCGTTCGACGAGGCCGGCGAGAGGTACACCGCGACGGTGGACTCGACCAGCGTGACCGTCCTCAACGACACGCGAGCACGGCAGGTGTTCGAACGCCTGAACGACGCCGAACGGCTGTCAATCGGACTTGCGAACCTCTCGGTCGAGGCGCTCGGAAGCCTCCTCGGCGTCAGCGGATCGAAGGCGTCGCTCATCAGGAGACGCGCCATCGCACTCCTCCAGCACGAGGTCGTCGACGACCCTGACGGACAACTCATCGCCGAAGCGGTGCTCGCTATAGCCCGAAGGTGGTCCGAATCGTGGATGATCTGATCCGGTTCGACGTATCCCACTGCCAGTGACAACCCGCCCCGATTCCGCGCATCCCCTCGACGCCGACCTCCTCGACTACGTCGAGGGCGTCGCCGAGCGCGCCTCGGCCGATGCGATCGAGGCACACCTGCGTGGCTGCGTCGTCTGTCGTATCAAGCGGCAGCGCCTCACCGGTGTTCCACCGATGCACTTCGTCGATCCGTCAACGGTGGTCGTCCCGAACTTCACGCCGCTCGCGACCGAAGCCGTCTCCGCTGACGACGCACAACCTGGCGAGCTGTGGCTCACAACGGGCGAGGAAGCGGCGATTGTGCTCGTCCGCAGCATTCAACGAAGCGGCGATGGAGTCGTCGTCGTCCCCGTCGCATTCGACATCGAGGTCGCCGACGAGGGCACGCTCGTTCTCGACGAGACCGCATCACCACTGTCGGTACCGCTTGCCATCTGGGTCACGCTCCTGGTCAGCCTCCCTTCCACCGCCCTAGCCGAGCGACTCGTCACCAGCAGCGACGTGAACCTCGTGGGTATTGAGCCCGATGGCGAGCACATCTGGAGGGGAACACCGCTCGAAGGTCCCACCGACCCGCGCCACGAGGTACGCCAGCACCTGGTCGACCGGCTCGCGGCACTTGACAGCTACGACGATGAGCCCGAAGACGACGACAGCGAGTCCACGTCCGACAGCCTGTGTGCGACCGTGCGGACGGAGTTGTCGTGGCGGAGGCCGTGGTGCGACGTGCAACGGCTCACGTCACTCCCGGTTCCCGACGAACTCGCGGAGACGTGGATCGGCGTGTGCCGCGTCACCGATTTCACGACGCAAGTCGCTGTCGTCCGGATGCCAGAGCGGCTGTCGACGCAGAGAGACGTCGATCACGCCCAAGCGCTCCTCGTGCGACTCAACGCGTCGTCGCTCGCCATCTGCATCTCGCCCGGCGACAGCGTCGACCTGTACGACGCGCCGAGCCTGTTCGGGGCGACCTACCTCCCGGCCGGAGATCGTTCGAGCGGCCCGCTGCTGACGGGATTCTCTTTGGTGGACACCCTCGACAAGTACCTCGAGCAGAAGCGCCTCCCACTGTCCGTCATTGCAGGACCGGCGCACCTAGCGCCATACGTCGATGTGCGCGCCGTCCTTGCTTCGGCCGTCGACACTTCCGCGAACGACGCCATTTCGCGCGCCTCGCGCTTTGGCGAGGACAAGCGAGCCGGCTATCGGCAGCTAGGCGCATTGAAGGCGAAGCTGGCCGGAACCCTGCACCGCGCGCTGGAGCCCGACTTCGATCCCGCGGTCATCGAGGCCCTGCTCGAGGAGGACCAGCGATGATCCGATACGTCGAGCTCGAGAACTGGAAGGCCTATCGCAGCTTTCGGCTCGAGGTCTCACCGGGCACGACCTTCCTCGTCGCGCCGAACGGCGTTGGCAAGAGCTCGTTCATCGAAGCCCTCCAGTGGGTGCTGGACTGTGACGCCAAGCCGGCCGCCGGAGCGATGCGGCTCCGCGCGACACGCTCGTCTGTCGACGTGGGTCTTCTCGCCGGCGAAGCACCAGTACGCATCAAGCGCATCCTGTCGTTCCCACGAAGCGGGCGGGGCCGCAATCCGACCCTGGAAACTCAGGCCTGGATCAACGACCGTCCTGCGCAACCGCTCGAGGTGTTCGCGCTGCTCGAGCGGGAGTGGGCAGCCGACAACCGCTTCGCGACACGTGCAGCCTTCCTCATGGACCAGTTCGCCGAGGCTCGCAACGATCCCGATCTTCGCTCCCACCTCACGAAACTCCACGGCCTCGACCACGTCCAAGACGCCGTTGATCGAATCACCATCCGGCTGAAGGCAGCGATCGATCGAGCCGACAACGCCCGAAAGGCCGTCGGGGTGCACCAAGCCGAAATCCGCAGCGCGCTAAGTGCCCTGGAAGACGCCGAGGGACGCACGGCAGAGACGAAAGCTGCGGTTTCCAGCGCCAGGGACAGTGCAAGGCGCGCTGAGGCCAATGTCGCGGCTGCGAGAGCCACCAACGCTGCCTTCGCTGCCTACGCGAATTGGCGGCACGAGCGTGACAAGCTCGCGGCGAAGCTCCGGTCTCTGCTCGGCACGATGCCGGAGGAACTCGACCTCCGTCCAACGGCGCGAGCTGCCGCGGCAGCCGCCCGTGTCCAGGTCGCCGAGCTCGACGCCCGACATGCTCGTCTCGAGGAAAGAGTGGCCACGGTCGAGGCGGCACTGGCCCGGCTACGCACCGCCGGCGCAGAGTGCCCGGTCTGTCGGCGACCCCTCGACGACGACGCACGCCGCCACGCCGAAGAGCAGCATCAGTTGGACCTCGCCGCTTCTGCAGAGGAACTTGAAGCTGTCGATCAGAACGGACCTCGCGCATTGGTGCCGCAACTCGCGGAGGCGGCCACCAGCGCCGAACGACTCGGCGACCCGCCGGCGCAACCGTCAGGAGAGGCCGTCGATCTAACCCCCCTCGAGGAAGACGCCGACACGGCACGCGTCGAGTTGGAGCGGGCGCTCGCACGAGCAGGTGAAGCTCGCGCCAAGGAAGCCGCAGCACGCGCCAAGCTGGAGGAACTCGAGGCGGCGAGCAGCGGAGATGACACCGTTGCGCTCTACACGAAGGTCGCTGCGCTCGACGTCGCCAAGACAGCGCTGGAGAGCACGATTACCGGTGTCCTCGACTCGCAGCTCGGCCCTATCGCCGACGACGTGAACCGACGATGGGAAGCGATCTTCCACGACCGGCCCGGTCTGCGGCTGGACGCAAGGGGACGTCTGAGCCGCCCGTTCGACGACGGACAGAACCTCGACATCGACGCCTTCAGCACGGGCGAGCGCGTGGTCGCGAAGCTCCTGCTCCGTCTTGCGGCGCTCACCGCGACGACGAAGGTGCCGTTTTGCGTCATCGACGAGCCGCTCGAACACCTCGATCCAGACGCTCGCAGCTACGTCGCAAGGACGCTCGCCTACCTCGGGATGGGCGACGGGCTCCGACAGATCTTCGTGACGACATACGAACAGCAGCTGGCGCTCCAACTGACCGCGTTCGGGAAGGACCGCGTGCACCTCGAGTTCCTACGAACCGCGCACGTCGTCGACTAGCTGTAGTGACCCGCAGGGTTGTTGGCGCGGGTGATGGGCGGGCCCCCGATGGCGGCGTGGTGGCGGTGATGGTTGTAGGCCTGGAGCCAGGTGTCGAGGGCGGCGGTGCGTTCGGTGTCTGAGGTGTAGGGGCGGACGTAGGCCCATCCTCGAGCAGGGTCCAGTTAAAGCGTTCGACCTTGCCGTTGGTGCGTGGTGTGTAGGCCCGGATGCGGCGGTGTTCGATGCCGTCGTGGGCGGCGGTGAAGTCCCGGCCGGTGTAGTTCTTGGCGTTGTCGATGAGCACGGCGTCGATGGCGGCGATGCCGTGGTCGGCCAAGAACATGGAAGCCCTGTGCCAGAACACGTGCGGTGGTCGGGCCCCGTTCGTCGTCGTGTATCTCGCTGTAGGCGAGCCGGGTGTGGGCGTCGATGGCGGAGTGCACGTAGCTCATGCCCCGGCTGCGCGGCTCCTCGCCGGCCCGCACGGCCCGCCGTGGACCCGCCAGCCGCCGCCGTCGGGAATCCGGACCAGCTTCTTGACATCGACGTGGACGAGCTGGCCTGGCCGGTCGGTGACGATGCCGCGGATGACCCGCCCAGTGGGTCGGTCCAACCACCGAGGCTGGTTCAGCCCGGCCCGGGACAGCACCCGGTGCACCGTCGACGCCGGCACCCCGAGGCGGGCACGATGCGGGCCGGGCCGAGCTTCAGCTCCCGTCGCAGCTCGACGATGGCCGCCTCGGTCGCCGGCGAGGTCCGGTGCGGACGCGACCCGGGCCGGCTCGGCCGGTCCACCAGCCCGGCCGCCCCCTCGGCCTGCCAACGCCCCGCACTTGTACGCCGTTGCCCGCGACACCCCATCTCGGCGGCCACATCGGCCGCAGGGCGGCCCGCCTCGGTCCGCAGCACCAACGTCAGTCGACCGATCGGCGTCAGCCGAGCATTACCGTGCATCGAGCGCTCCGGGTTCGTGTGTCGCCTGGCAGCTCCACACTCACCCGGGGGCTCACTCACACGCGGACCCCGTCAACAACGTCCGTGGTCACTACAACTAGCCCGATTCGCGCCGCTCAATTTCCTTGGACGTGCGAACGCGATCCGCCGTACGTGTCCAGCAGCGGGCCGCCCCAGAGCCCGGCACAGAGAGGCGTACGCCGTGTCCAAGTCCGACCAAGACAAAGGCGGCCAGCCGCCGGTCACGTTCACGCTCGACGGTGTCGAGCACACCAGCCCCGACCGCCGGCTGACCGCAAGCGAGGTGCTGCAGAAGTTCGGAAACCTCAACCCCGCCGACTACGACCTCGTGCGAGTCGTCGGGCAGGGCAACGACCAGCGCCTCCATGACAACGACGAGGTTCAGCTCGTCCCCGGGGGCCGCTACGTGTCGCTGTTCACCGGCTCCATGCCCGTCGAATGACCACCGGAGTGCAGGGGTTCGTCGACGCGATGGTCGCCTGCGGCCACAGGGTCGACCAGCGCGGCGGGATCGTTCTCGTTCTCGTCGACGTGCCCGTCGGGCCGCACGCGGGCACGGAGGTCTGGGTGGGCGGCGACCCGCCCGGAGACTTCCCCACGGTCCCGCCCCACTGGGTACATCTGCCCGATCACATCGAACTCGCCAATGGAGGGCGACAGCGGTCCGAACTCGGCTCCGGCTGGTCGAAGTGGAGCCGCCCCCACAAGCAGTGGCAGCACGGACGGAACCCAGCGGCACAGTGGCTAGCCCACGCACGCGCGCTACTCGCCGCCGCCGTGCGATGACGCACGACTTCTCCATCGCCATCGCGAAAGACGAGCACACAGCGCTGAGCGCCCACCTCACGCGTGACGATGGCCAGGAGGACGTCTGCTTCGCCCTGTGGCGACCCTCCACCGGCCGGAGGCGAGAGACCGCAGTAATCGGCGCCGCTATTTTGCCAGGCCGCGGCGAGCGCGACGTGCATGGGACAGCGTCGTTCACTGGCGAGTACGCATACCGAGCGGCACAAGCAGCAGCCGCTGCCGGCGCCGGAGTCGCCGTCTTGCACTCCCATCCGGGCGCAACGTCGTGGCAGAACGCGCCGGCGGGAAGCGCAGACGCGACCAGCGAGAAGAAGATCGCCAACCTGGTTCGCGGCATCACCGGGCAGCCGCTGGTCGGAATGACTCTCGGGACCGGCAACCAGACCTGGAGTGCACGGCGCTGGGATCAGGGCACCGGCTCGACCATCAGCCATCGCGAGGCAGCCACCATCCGAATGATCGGCACGAAGCTCGCGATGACGTACCACCCGAGCCTTCGGCCGGCCCCTCCTACGACCGAGTCGCAGCTACGCACGCTCCATTCGTGGGGCGACGCCGTCCAAGCGGATCTCGCAAGGCTGCGCGTGCTGGTCGTAGGTGCAGGCAGCGTCGGCCAGCTCATCCTCGAGATGCTCGCCCGGACCGGCGTCCAGCGGATCGGGGTGATGGATTTCGACTCCGTCGAGATTGTGAACCTCGACCGCCTCCACGGCGCAACGGCGACCGACGCTCTGTTGCATCGGTCGAAGGCCGACATTGCAGCCCGGACGATCGTCGCCGCAGCGACAGCCGAGCACTTCGAGCCGGTGGTTTACGACGCGAGCGTCTGCGAGCGAGAGGCCCTCGTCGACGCGCTCGACTGGGACGTGATCTTCTCGTGCGTCGATCGTCCCTGGCCGCGTCACGTGCTCAACACGATCGCCTACGCAGACGCGATCCCGGTCATCGATGGCGGGGTCCGCCTCGAGCCGGGTCCGGGCGGGCTGCGGAACGCCTACTGGCGCTCCCATGTCGCCGCGGCCGGACGCGCCTGCATTCGATGCGTCGGCCAGTACGACGTCAGCGACGTGCAGCTCGAGCGCGACGGCAGCCTCGACGACTCGAGCTACATCGCGAATCTGCCGGCGGACAGCCCTCTACGCGTGCGCCAGAACGTGTTCGCCGCCTCCCTCGCTGCGGCATCAGCCATGACGAACCAGTTCCTCTCGCTGATCGTCGCTCCAAGCGGATTCGGTGACCCAGGCCCGCTGCGCTTCGATCTGCGCCAACACCAGGCCGAGCGGATAAGCGTTGGATGTGTGAACGGCTGCGCCTATCGATCGGGCAGCGGCGCAGGCGACGGACGCGTCGACCCGACGGCCGTGCACCACCACGCGCGTGAGGCGATCGCCGCCCGCAAACGGGCTGCTCGTCGCCCGACGGTTCGCCTCGGGCGTCTCCTCGCGAATGCATCCGACAGACTCACGGACGCCGGACGGGTGTTCGCCGGACGTAGAGCTCGTGGCGGGTGACGCCGAAGTGGTCGAGGTGCTACGGGTGAACCGGCATTCGGCGAGGCTCGCGGTCGTCGATGCGTCCTCGAACATCGAACTCTGGATTGGCCGTCCGGAACGCCTCCCATGCGATAGCACCCATACGGCGTGAAGCATTCGGCCTGGGCCACCAGTTCGGCGTCGGCACACGGGAGACCGGCGGCCGCTCGCTCCGATCGTCCGCGCCCTTCACCGACTAGGGCCCTTTGACCTCGCGCGCTGGCACTCCGTCACGGACCGGTCCAACCTACGCCGCACTGTCTCCGCCCTACCCCGCCACGTGGCTTAGGGCGCACTACGCCATCCCTCGCGCTCGCGTCAGGCTCGACGAGGCTCGCCCAAGTCGACGTCGTTGATCCGCCCGCCCCGGCCCGGCGTCCCCCCGGCTCTGGGCCCTGGCGGGCGGCCGGACGACCCAAGGTCGGGAGCGGTGAGCCCACGCCGGTCGTCCTGCTTCTGAGATGCGGCCCAGCCCGCCCTTCGCGACGAGCGTCGGATGGCGATCTCCGCCGGCGGGCATGGGCAGCTCGCGTCGCGCTTGAGCCGCGATCAACGCGTCGGCCGTGTGCGAAGCGGCCCGATCCCGCCGATACACCCTTGCAGGTCCCCCTCCGGGGGACCTGCAGGCAGTACGCGAGGCCGACGAGGACCGCCCCCGTGAGAACCCGAAGCGTCTCTTCCGAGCGGAGTTGACGCCGCAGGCCTCTTAGGTCCCGGCTCGTACGACGAGCGCCCCAGGGATGCCTCAGGTCGAGCCGTGACACGCTCCGCCGCCCCCGAGCGATGCGATCGCAGCGCCGTCCTGGTTGAGAAGCACGACGTACGGCTCCCGTTGATCGTGTGAGCCGGCCACAGTCCGCCGTCCAAGGACCATCGCCTGGTCGCCGTTGATGGCGAACGAGATGCACGCAACACCGGTGTCGTCGAGGGCGACCGTGAGCGTCGAGCGGCCGCGTCCATCGAAGACGTCCATGCCGACGAGGTCGTCGCCGTCGAGCCCCTGGCCGATCACACCGATGCGCACTCGCCGGCGGCCCGCTCGATCGACCGCCTCGATCCGCTCGGCGCGAACCACCCTTCTCTTCGGCTTGCCTCTTTGGCCAACGCTGACCCCTTAGGTCGGGCGACGCGACGGCGGCGCGGAAGTCGGCAGCGGGCTCGCGAACTGGCCGGCAAGCGGCAACGCCACTCTACCACTGTTGCGATAGAGTCGTCGCACTCGCCTCGGGGGTAACGGTGCGACGCCTAGCGTTGCCCGCCGGTGGGTCGGAAGGTCGACGTCGACGACATCGTCAGCGCGAGCGAGATCGCCGCACGCCTAGGCGCGAAGCAGCCGAGCGTCGTCCACGACTGGCGCCGACGGCACGCAGACTTCCCGCAGCCCATCGCGCGCGTGAAGCTCGGACACCTGTGGGCGTGGCCGGACGTCGAGCGATGGGCGCGTCGCACAGGTCGGTTGAAGTAGCCCTCGCGTCCCACGGATTGTCCCACCAACTCGGCGACACGAGGCACTACACGGCGGCACTCGCCGGACGACGCACCGCACGTGACCAGCACACACGCAACTTGCTAGCACTCGCTGAACAGACGGAAGCCGGCTCTTAATCCGCAGGTTCTGGGTTCGAATCCCAGGGGGCGCACTTCCCGACCCGACGCGAGGCACCGTCGTCGAGGTCGAGGACGTCAGTAGCCTCTCGAGCAGTGCGCAGCTTCGCGATCTCGTGGGCTTCGCGCGTGAGGAAGGTGTGCCACTGGAGATCTTCACGATCGCGACACTCCCCGGGAGCGGCCAGTTGCACGACTGGATCCGAAGAGGGCACGTCATCATCTCGCCGCTGTGAAGCCTGACTTCGCCGGTCACGACCTGGATGTCGAGGTGGTGTTCGATCGCTTCCTCGGTATGGATGACCTCGACCTCGTCCAGGACGTACTGGCGTCGGTCGCTCCCCGGTGGTGCCGGAAGCTGAGGGTGTGGAAGGCACCACGGGACCAGGTCCCGATCGACCTGTCGGACCCTCATGCGCTGGGGTCCGCCGTCCTGGCCGCCGCCGGCGAACGCGGGGACACCTACCGGGCACTGGTGGAGAAGCACGGGCGGCCACCCCACGCGCGCTTCGCCGGTTCGGCCGAGCTCCGTGGCGCCGGCCCAGAGCTCACCGTCGTGATCTCCGTCGACGAACTGGTGCTCGCCCCGCTCGGCCCGTCGTACGACCTGGGCAACCACGTCGCCCTACAGGTACGGCGCGCCAAGGTCGAAGCTGATCCTGGGCCGGAGTGGGTGCGGGCGGCGTTCGAAGCGCTCGCCGGCCGGCTGTCCCCTGCCTGGGGTGCCGCCTCGCACGTCGACGAGTACTGGTCGAAGGTCATGAGCGACGAGCCGCCGGTACGCGCCGTCGGCCGGGACTTCGGCCGGCACCTCCCCGGTGTGTTCTGGCTCAACTACTTCGGCCGCCCCTACGTCGAGCTCCTCGGTGCCCGCCGTCTGGGGTCCGCACCGAACGCGACGCCCGTCGGCGACGGCTTCCTGATCGCGGTCGGTCACGACCCCCGCGCCTGGGACGACCCGGCCACGGTCGCCGTCGAGCAGACCGTGCGCGACCACCTCGGCCCCGAGCTCTTCTTCACCAAAGGCGAGCCCGAACGCGTCGGCGTCGTACCCGACTGGGGGTAACGGTGCGAGGTCGAAGCCGAAGGTCACCGAGCCGGTCATCGAGCAGCCCCTGACGTCGACGACGACGCGCCTTCCGGCGTCGTCGCGCCCAGCCGGGCGATGGAACGCCGCACTCCCGACCCAGGAGCCAATGGTCGAGCTCGTACGACCGTCACCCGTCGCCGGCTTCGACGGTTCATCGAGCAGGAACGTCCTCGAGGAGCGGCCTCGCCACCCCGGTAGTCCCGCCGATCCGCTGGGGACACCTACGAGATCTTGAGGACCCGCTCCATCGCCTCGCGGGTCATGCGGCCGACCAGCCCGTCGACGGCCAGGCCATGGGCGCCCTGGAAGTCCCGGGTCGCGGCGTCCGTCGCCGGCCCGAACTGCTCGTCCACCGCGAGCGTGCGCGAGAGCGCCAGCCGGAGCCGCCACTGCCAGGTCGCGACCGCGGCTCCCTCGTCACCTTGGCGCAGCACGTCGTTCCCCCGGCCCGGCGGGATGTGCACCACGTCGACGACGACGCGCGGCGGGCCGGTCAGCTGGCCGGCCGTGAACGGCGACCGCCCGGCGGTGCCGACCCCGTACGTCACCACGCCCTCGACATCCCCGGCCGGGACGATGTCCCGCAGGGCGGCGAACCCGGCGACCGGTGGCAGCGGCCCGACCGTCGGTGCCCCGTTCTCGTCGTGCGCCGTCGCAGGCGACAGCACGACGCGCAGCACCGCCCGACCCTGGACGGGGACGACGTTCCCCGACCCGTCCTCCCGTAGCCGGGCGACGTGGGACACCAGGAACGACGGCCCGCCGTCCGCGAAGTCGAACACCACCCGGTCGAACGTCGTGTGCTGACCCACCCGGATCCCGACCAGCGTCCCGCCGTCGGCCGCCGCCCCCGCCATCGACGGCGCCAACGTGGGCGCCGCCTCGAGGACGACATCGTCCATGTCACTCATGCGCTCGCTCCTCGTTCGTCGGTCATGTTCACGACGGCCGGCGCGGCGCGGAGTTACGTGCGACCCGCGGCCGAGGTGTAACCGGCTCCATCGCTCCTCGTCTGGCCTACGACGATCGGAGGGATCGACATGACCGTTGGAAGCCGTTCCCCGCGCACGACCGAGATGCTGGTGGCGATGTCGACGATGCCCGAGGCCGACGGGCGCCGTGGCCGCCCGGCGCGAGGCCATGGCGCCGAGCTCCGGGGCCTTGTCCACGTGCCGCTGTCCAGGCTGCACGAGGGCCGCTTCGGCCGGATGTTCCGCCTGCCCCCGTTCATCCCGAGCGACGGCCGGATCAGGGAGATCGCCGATCTGATGGTGGACGCGGGCCCGAACCCGTCCGCCGACAACCCGACGATCCCTGCCGGATACACCTACCTCGGGCAGTTCATCGACCATGACGTGACCTTCGACCCCGTCTCGAGCCTGGACCGGCAGAACGACCCGGAAGCGCTCGTCAACTTCCGGAGCCCGCGATTCGACCTTGACTCCCTGTACGGGCGCGGCCCCGCTGACGACCCCTTCCTCTACGACGACACGAGGGGTCGCCAGAGGATGCTCGTCCAGCGCCACGACGACGAGGACGACCTGCCCCGCAACCACCAGCAGGTGGCGCTCATCGGCGACCCGCGCAACGACGAGAACATCTTCGTCTCCCAGCTCCACCTGACGATGCTCAAGTTCCACAACGCCGTCGTCGAGAAGGTCGAGAGCGACCGGACGCTCCGCCGAGGCAGCGAGACCGTCTTCGAGACCGCGCAGCGGATCGTTCGGTGGCACTACCAGTGGCTCGTCGTCCACGACTTCCTCCGCAGGACGGTCGGCGAGGACACGCTCGGCCGTGTCCTCGACGATGCCGCGCCGGACGGGGCCAAGGTCCGCCGGAAGTTCTACGTGTGGCGCAACGACCCGTACATCCCCGTCGAGTTCTCCGTCGCCGCGTACCGGTTCGGGCACTCCCAGGTTCGCGCCCGGTACCGACTGAACACGTTCGTCGGTGCGTTGCCGGTCTTCACGAAGGACCCGATCGACGAGGCGCCACAGACGCACTTCGCCGGATTCCGGATCCTTCCGCCCAGGTGGACGATCGAGTGGGCACGGTTCTTCGAGGTCGATGGAGCGGGCAAGGACGAGCGGCAGCTGAGCCGGTCCATCGATACCAAGCTCGCGGCGCCGCTCGTCGAGCTCCCCCCGGAGATCGGCGGGACCACTCCCTCGCTGATCCTGCGGAACCTGACACGCGGCGCCCGCCTCGCTCTCCCGTCGGGTCAGGACGTCGCCGCCCACATGGGTGCCTCGGTGCTGACGGACGAGGAGCTCGGACTGCCCGGAGGCGGCCCGGCGCCGCTCTGGTACTACGTGCTGAAGGAGGCCGAGGTCCGAGCCGACGGGCGGAGCCTCGGGCCGGTCGGCGGCCGGATCGTCGCAGAGGTGTTCCTCGGTCTTCTCGAGAAGGACCCGTCGTCGTACCTCCGCAACGACCCGTCGTGGCGGCCGTTCCTCGGCGAGGACGGCGACTTCACGATGCCGGACCTCATTCGCGTCGCCGGCCACGGCCTCGACCGGATCGCCTGAGGCGCGCCATGGCGGTCCCCACGCCCCCGTCCCTGCGAATTCGGCTGGCCGTGTTCGTCTTCGCCGTGGTGCCATCGGGCGGCCTCGCTGCGCTCCTCGTGGCGCTCGCCGTCCGGCGCGGCGTGGTCTTCACCGAATGGTGGGCGCTGGTCGCCTCGGTCTCCTGCCTCCTCGCGCTCGTCATGGCGGTCGACCGTCTCGTGCGCGCCGCGACGGCGCCGTTGGCGACCAATGCCACTGATGTGGAGCGTCGGGTTGCCCGCCGCCGGCAGGGGGCGAAGGCCCTCGTCATCGGTGTGGACGGGCGCGCGTCGACATCGAAGGTGCAGGCCGTCATGTGGACCTTCGCCGTCCTCGGTGCCCTGCTGTTCCTCCTGTTCCTCGGCCGGACGCCGAACTGTCCGTCAGCCGGCAACACGAGCGGCGAGTGCCCCGTGGTGCCGGACGAGGCCCGGACGGCGTTCACGCGGGTGCTCGACGCCGAGCTGCAACCGGAGTACGTGGTGTTGCTGGGGCTACCGCTCGCAGCGGCCGTGGCGGCCAAGGCGCTGGTCACCTCCAGAGTGGCGAGCGAGGGGCTCGTGAAACCGGAGATCGATCCGAGCGCCGGAGGGGTGGGCGACGGGCTGAGCGAGGTCGTGGCCAACGACCGCGGGCAGGTCGACCTCGTCGACTTCCAGTACTTCGCCTTCAACCTCCTGATGGTCGCCTAATTCCTCCTGCAATTCGGCACCCACCCCGAGGCAGGTCTGCCCGCTCTGCCGGCGACGCTGCTCGCCCTCTCCGGCGTGTCCGTCACGACCTACGTCGCGAAGAAGGCCATCGAGGGCGGCACGGCACCGGCCATCACGGGCACCGTCCCGACGCGCGTCGTGCTGGACGCGCTGCTCAAGCCTGACAAGTCGCTGAAGATCATCGGCACCGGCTTCGGCGACGACGGTCCGCGTGCGCCCGGGAGCAAGGCGGCGGTCCTGCTCGACGGCCGCGACCTGACGACCGGCGTGGAGTGGTCGAACACCGTCGCGAAACGGTCGAACACCGTCGCGGAATCGTCGAACACCGTCCCGAAATGGTCGAACACCGTGATCGAGGTACCCCTTCCCGAGGACGCACAGGCGATCGCGAGCTCCGGCCTGCGCACGCGCACGGGCGCCGAGCCCGCGACCCTCGAGGTGCGAGACGCGGACGGCCTGTCGGCGACCCGACAGATCGAAGTGACGGTGGTCGACCACTAGGGCGCAGCCGTGGCCGACACCGCGGGCGGGCCCTCGCCGTCGCGGGCGCCGAACGCCTCACGCCGGTGTCGCCGACGCCCTCGATGATGAGGGACTCGGAGCTCCGAGCCCACGTAGCGCTCCGTGGTCGGCGGCCGACGGGAGACGGGCCGATCTCGGGCTCCGCCGCGGAGCCCGCGCACGCTCCCTCGACCGTCGTCACTCGTCGCTCGTCGTCCGTTGCGTCGCCGGGATCAGCTTCGGTCTGCCGAGAGGACGAGGGTGCGGTCGTAGGCGCTGGGAGTGGGGCGGTAGCTGCCCACGGCGACGAGGTGGCCGGGGCCGGGGGTGGCCACGCCGAGGAGGGTGTTGTCGCCCGAGCCGGCGTTCGGGCTGTGGACCACCCGCCACCCGGTGCCGTCGAACCGGAGGGTGGCCGTGCGGACCACGCCGCCGGCGGTGAAGTCCCGGGCGCCGCCGACGGCCCACACCTCGGTGGGCGACACGGCGGCCACGCCGGTCAGGAAGTTGGTGCCGCTGCTCGTCGCCAACGGGTCCGGGCTCGGGACCACCGACCACGCCGAACCGTCCCAGTGCTCGGTCAAGGTCGAGCTGCCGACCCGGCCGACGGCCCAGATGTCGTCGGCCGCCACGGCCGACACCGCGTGCAGCGAGTCCTCCCCCACGAGGGCCGGCGTGCGCACGACCCGCCACCTGGTGCCGTCCCAGTGCTCCACCAGCGCGGCGTCGCCGTCGTCGCCGGTGCCGCCCACGGCCCACACGTCATCAGGCGCCAGGGCCACGACGGCGTCGAGGAACCCGCCGCCCGGCGGCTCGGGGGTCGGCACCACCGTCCACGCCGACCCGTCGAAGTGCATGGCCAGCGGGGCGAACGTGTCGTCGCCGGCCGAGGCGCCGACGGCCCACACGTCATAGGGCGTCACCGACGCCACCCCCCGCAGCGCGTTGTCGCCCGAGCCGACGTTGGGCGTGGGGGTCGTCGACCACCCGGCCCCGTTGAAGTGCAGCGCCAGGGTGTGGTCCACCGAGCCCGTGAACGCCCGGCCCACGGCCCACGCGTTGCCGGCCGACGTGCCGTGCACGCCCAGCAGCTCGTTCGTCGACGAGCCCACCGACGGGCTGCTCACCTGCCGCCAACCGGTGCCGTCGTCGTGCAGCACCAGCGTCCGGTACCGGCCCGACCGGCGGGCCAGGCCGACCGCCCAGGCATCGTTCGAGAACACCGCCGTCACCGCGTTCAGGCGGTTGAAGTCCCTGCCCGAGTTCGGGCTGGGCACGATCGTCCACGGCGTCGCCGCCCCCGCCGGCGTGGCCACCAGCACCACCACGGCCAGGACGCACGTCGGCACCACCAGCCGTCGCCGGGCGGGTGAACGCATGGATCGCCTCCTCCTCCAAAGGACCCGCACGGAGCGCGCCCGCGACGACCTGTCCTACGGCCGCCGCAGCACGAGGGATTCAACACCTACTGCGATCGGTTCGATCCACGGCGACGACGCCGGACCGACAGCCGGTCCCGGCGGGCGGCCAACCTCAGCCGGACGGGCGGGGTGGGGCGACGTAGGGGCGTTCGGGGTCGGCGGCCTGGAGCTGCCAGACCTCGTGGCCGTACTGGGAGAACACGAGGAACTGGTCGGGGCCGGGGTCCTTGGTGTCGCCTCGGTGCAGGAGGTACGCCAGCTGGTCGGCGCCGTCGACGAGGGGGACGCGGAACACCGCGCCGAACGTGTCCGACCCTGCCGGCCTGACCGGGTCGGTCCACGGCGGCTCGGACGCCGCGCCGGTCCACACGTGCAGGCCCCAGAAGTCGTTGTAGTTCGAGCTGCCGGGGTCGCCGTAGTCGCCCGCCGGCCGGCGGTAGTGGATGATCGCCACGTCCTCGGCGGCGGCCCGGGACGGGTGCACGGTCTCGTCGCCCGGCTCGAACCATGCCGACGGCACGTCGGCGGGCGTGAACGTGGCGCCGTCCACGACGGTGGACGCGCCGTCGGTGATCGTCACCGTGAGCGGCGCGGCGGGGTCGCCGCCGGTCAGCGCCCGGTGCCACACCGCCCCGTAGTCGTCGACCGCGGTCGGCGGCGACCCGTCGAGGGCGACCCCGGAACAGGCCGTCCCGCAGCCGTAGTGGACGAGGGCGTGGCCCTCGGCCGCCGCCCTCGACGTGTACACGGCGACGTCGCCCTGGCGCAGCCAGATCTCCGGCGTGGTCGCAGGGACGAACGAGCGGTCCGGGCTCCCGGCCGGGTCCTTGGTGTCCCCGTCGTGCACGATGAAGTTGAGCGGCACGGTGTCGTCGGTCAGGGCCACGAAGGCGAAGCGGCCGTACTCGTCCTCGCCCACGAACGGCTTCGGCGCCGTCCAGTCCGTCGCCTCGGACGCGGGGATCCCGTTGCCCCACAGGTGCAGGCCCCAGAAGTCGCTGCCCGCGGTGTGGTCGCCGTAGTCGCCCGCCGGCCGCTGGTAGTGGATGACGGCGTAGGGCGTGTCGGGGCCCGACGGGTCGGGGAACTCGACGTGCACGTTGGCCACCTGGTCGGCGGCGAGGTGGCCCGACAGGTCGTTGACGATGGCCCGGAACGTCACCGGCGCCGGCGCGTCGCGCAGGGCGGAGGCGTCGTAGAACACCCGGTACGGCGCATTGTCGTCGGTGCCGATCGGGACGAACTCGCCGTCGCCCACCTTCACGGCGAACGTGACCTCGGCCAGCACGTCGGCGTCCAGCTCGGCCGCGACCTCGACGCGGTCGACGACGTCGTGGCCGTCCATCGCCGTCGTCCCGAGCGGGACGGTCTGCCCGTCGGCGAGCGAGGTGATCTCGACCCCGGGCGCAGCCGCGCTCGGCGCCACCGCCCGCTCGGCCCGGTACACGACCGCCGACAGGGGCGGCACGGTCAGCGACAGCTGGCCGCCGGCGCCGGTCGGCACCACCGTGGCCACGGAGTGGGCGACGAGCGAGCGGTTCACGAGCCGGTAGCGCACGCCCGGCGCGGAATAGGTGTCGACCACGGCCGACGCCGGCGACTCGCTGTTGTTCAGGGCGACGACGTACTCGACCCGCTCGTCGCGGTCGATCCGGGAGAACGCGTAGACGCCGGGACCGGTGCTGCTGGAGCGGTGGATCTGGGCGCCGGACCGCAGGGCGGGGTGGGCGGCGTACAGCTCGGACCACTCCCGGATCGTCCGGTACAGCGGGTGGGTGCGGTCGAAGTTGTCGTCCGACGTCGTCTCGTCCGTGCCGATCAGGTCGTTGTCGGCGTACGTCGGGACGGCGTTGGCGAACATGTCCTCGCGGGCGTCCTTGTCCCCGCCGTCGCCCGTGAAGCCCTGCTCGTCGCCGTAGTAGATGACCGGCGACCCGCGCGCCGTGAACATGAGCGCGTGGGCCAGCTGCGAGCGGGCCAGCAGCTCGGCGTCCGACGCGCCCGCCTGGTCGACCCGCTGGAGGAAGTAGCCGATGCGGCCCATGTCGTGGTTGCCGAGGAACGTCGGCATCCCGTAGGCGTTGCTGTCGGTGTCGGTGTACCAGTCGTCGAGGGCGAAGAAGTCCCGCAGCTGGTCCGTGCCGGCTCCCTGCGCGGCGAAGCCCCTGGCGGCCAGCTGGAAGCCGAAGTCGATCGTCGACTGGAGCTGGCCGCGGGTCGAGAACTCGCTCGTGAACCGGGGGCCGAAGGCCTGGTCGTACACCTCGCCGAAGGCGAAGAAGTCGCCGATGCCGCGCTCCTCGGCGGCGGCCAGGATGGCGGGGCCGAACGCCTGCCAGAACTCCATGTTCACGTGCTTGGTGGTGTCGATGCGGAAGCCGTCGACGCCGAACTCCCTGATCCAGTAGGAGTAGATGTCGACCATCCCCTCGACGACCTCACGGCGCTCGGTCCACAGGTCGTCGAGGCCGAAGAAGTCGCCGTAGAGCGAGTTCTCGCCCACGAAGCTGGTGTTGCCGCGGTTGTGGTACATCGTCGGGTCGTTCAGCCACGCCGGGCTCTTGACGTCCTCCTCCCCCGGCGGCACGACGGGCGTGTACGGGAACGACGTCAGGTCGACCGCGGGGAACGGCGGGCTCCCCGGGCCGGCGTAGGCGTAGTCGCGGTCGTCGAAGGGGGTGCCGGCGACGTCGGTGTAGGGGAAGGCCGACGTGTTCCGGTAGCCGGTGTGGCCCTCGAGCTGGACGACGTCGGCCGTGTGGTTGGTGACGATGTCCATGAACACCTTGATGTCGCGCCGGTGCGCGGCGCGGACGAGGCCGGCGAACTCCTCGTTGGTGCCGAGGTGGGGGTCGACCCGCAGGAAGTCCTCGATCCAGTAGCCGTGGTAGCCCGAGGAGTGCCCGTAGAGGTTCGTGGTGTCGGACTGGACGGGCTTGTTGGCGTAGATCGGGCCGACCCAGATGGCGGTGATCCCGAGGTCGTCGAGGTACGGCAGGCGCCGCCGGAGGCCGGCGAGGTCGCCGCCGTGGTAGTAGCCCTTGTCCGACGGCAGGTAGCCGTGGGTGAGGACGTTCTCCTCCGAGTCGCCGGCCACGCACGGGCCGGCGTAGTCACCGCAGTTGTTGGCGCCGTTGCCGTCGAAGAACCGGTCCGGGATGGCGAAGTAGAGGACCTCGTCCTCGAACGGGTGGCGCACCGGCTCGCGCACGAGGGCGGCGTCGTCCACCGGTTCGGCCGGCGTGACGACGACGTCGAGCACGTGGGAGTCCTGGTCGTAGACGAACTCGACCAGGTCGCCGGGCGTGGCGACGTCGAACGTGAGGTTGGCGCCGTCGGGGACGCCGCCGGCGCCGTAGTTCTCGGCCCACGACTCGCCGATGGTGACCTTGGCCTGGTACGAGCCGGGCGGGAGCAGGCTCGTGGCGAACCGCCCGACCCCGTCGCCGTCGGGGTCCTGGAGCCACGACCGCAGGCAGCCGGGGTCCCAGTCGGACGCGCACCCGAGCTCGGACTGGAAGTCGCCGGGGACCGTGGCGATCACGGAGGTGACGTCGTCGGTCACCCAGTGGGTGGCCTCGTCGAAGAAGAACTTCACCGACTCGCCCGAGGACAGCGCCAGGGGGATGTTCGGCCCGTCGCGGGTGGCGCCCGCGCCGTAGTTCTCGGCCCACGACCCGTCCAGGGCGGCCTTGTACTCCCAGCTCCCGGCAGGGACGGCGAACGTGGCCTGCCAGACGCCGTCGTCCGCCTCACGGGTGAGCCCGGTGGCCGCGCAGGCCGGGTCCCAGTCGCCGGCGCACCCGAGCTCGGACTGCAGGCTGCCGGCGACGGTCACCGACGTCGCCGCGGCCGCCACCGGCGGGGCCGGACCGATCACACCCGCGGTGGCCGCCACCAGACCCAGCACGGCCAGCACCACGATCCCGCTGCGGGACCTCATCGCGCACCCTCCCCCGGTTACGCCGCTGCTGACCGAGAGCATACGGGCGGCGACCCCTCGCGCTCCCCTGCGGGCCCGGAAGGCACCGGCTACGCTCCCGGCCCGGGACGACCGAAGGGGGCGGACATGTCCGATCAGCAGGGTGAGCCCGGGCTCGACGAGCTCGCCGTACTCCCCACCGGCAAGACGATCCGCGACGAGCCCGACGACCCCGACGACCCGACGCCGTCGACGCCGTCGACCCCGCCGACGACCGACCCCGTCGACCCGACGCCGCCGACGACCGACCCGGTCGACCCGCAGCCGAGCGTGGACCCGCAGCCGAGCGTGGACCCGTCGCCCACGACGACCCCGGAGCCGGGCATCGTGGACGACCCCGTCGTGCCGACCGGCAAGACGATCCGCGACGAGCCCGACGACGAACCCGGGCCCGCCCAGGCGTAGCCGCCGACCGGCCGTCGGCCGCCGAGCCGCCGAGCGCACGTCGTGAGCGCCCGGGTCTCCGTCGCGCTGGTCAACCCGCCCGACCCGGTGCGGGGTGCGGACCCCGCCGAGCAGGGGCCGCCGCCGCTCGGGCTGTGCTCGATCGCCGCCTACCTCCGCGCCGCGGGCGTCCGCTGTGACCTGTTCGACCTCTGCGCCGTCGACCGGCTGGACGACGTCGCCACGACGGGCCTGCTCGACCACGACGTCGTCGGGATCACGGCCTACACGAAGACGATCCGGAGCGCGATCGAGGTCGCCCGCTGGGTGAAGGCCCGCCGACCGGGCACGACGGTCGTGCTCGGCGGGCCGCACGCCACCCCGTGCGCCACCGAGCTCCTCGCCGCCGAGCCGGCCGTCGACGTCGTCGTGCGCAACGACGGCGAGGCGCCCATGCTGGCGCTGGCCGAGGAGCTGGCCTCGGGCGCGCCGGACCTGGCGTCGGTGCCGTCGCTCACGTGGCGGGCGCACGGGACCTCGGTGCTCGGCGTCCGCAGCAACCCGGGGCTGTCGCCGCCGCTCGCCCTCGACGACCTCCCTGCGCCGGCGCGCGACTTCGTCGTCGAGCCCGTCAGGGACACGACGGAGTGGCGCCGAGCCGCCGGCCCGGCGCCGTCCGCGTTCGTGTCGACGAGCCGCGGCTGCCCGAAGCGGTGCACGTTCTGCTCGATCATCGTCATGAACCCCCGGTGGCGGTTCCGGTCGGTCGACCACGTGATGGACGAGCTGCGAGCGCTCGACCGGGCCGCCCCGTTCGGCCACGTCGGCATCCTCGACGCCAACTTCTTCGTCCACGCCGGCCGGGTCCGGGCCTTCGACGCCGCGCTCGCGGCCTGGCGCCCGGACGTGACGTGGTCCTCCACGGCGACCGCCGACAAGGTCAGGGCGAACCCCGACGTGATCGCCGCCATCGCGCCCCGGTGCACGTTCCTCGAGATCGGCATCGAGTCGGGCAGCGAATCGGTGCTCGCCCGCATGGGCAAGCGCACGACGGTGGCCGACAACATCGCCGCCATCGAGCTGCTGCGGGCCAACGGGATCCGCCTTGACCTCGACTTCATCATGTTCGACCCGTGGACGACGACGGCCGAGCTGGCCGAGAACCTCGAGTTCCTGCGAGCCACCGAGCTGCTCGGCTACCTGCCCGCCGACCCCGTCTTCAACGCCGTCCGCATCTACCCGGGGACCGAGGTGCACGAGCGCTGCGTCCGGGAGTTCGGGTTGCGGCCGAGGCACGACATGGATGTCCGGCCGCCGTTCGTGCACCCCGAGGTGGCGACCGTGCACGGGACGATGGCCCGGTGGCGCAGCCGGTACCTGAAGGAGATCCAGGCGCTCGCGCCGCGACTGGTG
>DASWMK010000081.1 GCA_036399815.1 Acidimicrobiales bacterium | reverse complement strand
GCCTGCCGGCGGCCGGCGTGGGCCACGGCGGCGTCGAGCGCGGCCTGGGCCAGCCCGACGGCGAACGCGCCGACGCTCGGCCGGAACAGGTCGAGGGTCGCCATGGCCACCCTGAACCCCCGGTCCCGCTCCCCCAGCAGGTCGTCGGCCGGGACGAACACGCCGTCGAGCTCCAGCCGGCCGACGGGATGGGGCGACAGCAGGTCGAGCGGCCGGCCGGACAGGCCGTCGGCGTCGCCGGGGACGGCGAAGGCGCTGACCCCCCGGGCCCCGGCGCCCTCGGTCGTCCGGGCGAACACGGTGTAGACGTCGGCGTCCGGCGCGTTCGAGATCCACTGCTTGGCGCCGGTCAGCCGCCAGCCGCCCGGGACCTCCTCGGCCCGCAGCGACAGGGCGGCGGCGTCCGACCCGGCGCCGGGCTCGGTCAGCGCGAACGCGGCGACGGCCTCGCCCCGGCGCACGGCCGGCACCCACCGGTCGGCGACCTCGGGCCGGCCGGACTGGAGGATCGGGTAGGCGCCGAGGCCCTGGACGGCGAGCGCCGTCTCGGCCTCCGGGCACGTCGTGGCGAGCGCCTCGCGCAGCAGGCAGAGGTCGACGGCCCGCACCGTCCCGCCCTCGGGGAACACCCGCCCGAGCAGGCCGCACCGGGCCAGCGCCCGCACGAGCGGCCGGTTGACCCGGCCCTCCTCGCCGGCCTCGGCCAGCGGCGCCAGCACCTCGGCCCCGAGCCGTCGCGCCTCCTCGGCCAGCGCCCGCTGCTCGCCGGTCAGCCGCACGGCGTCACCGGGGGTCGCGGGGCACGGGCGGGACGGCCGACTGCTCCCGCCGCCTGGCCGTCCGCCCCGACAGGTACTGCGGCGGCCACGGGTGCCCGGTCCAGCCCTGGTCGATCGCCGCGTTCAGGGTCCAGTACGGGTCGACGAGGTGGGGCCTGGCCAGCAGGCACAGGTCGGCCCGCCCGGCCAGCACGATCGTGTTGACGTCGTCCACGCTCGACACGGCGCCGACGGTCATCACGGCCACGTCGACCTCGTGGGCGATGCGGTCGGCGAACGGCGTCTGGTACAGCCGGCCGTAGCGGGGCTGCTGGTCGGGGTGGACCTGGCCGGTCGACACGTCGACGGCATCCACGCCGTGGGCGGCGAGCATGGCGGCGACCTCGACGGCGTCGTCGGCCGTCGTGCCGCCCTCCACCCAGTCGACGGCGGAGATGCGCACGGACAGCGGCCTGTCGTCGGGCCACACGGCCCGCACGGCGTCGACGACCTCGAGCGGCCAGCGCATGCGGTTGGCGAGCGACCCGCCGTACCCGTCGGTCCGCCGGTTGGCCACCGGCGACACGAACGACGACAGCAGGTACCCGTGCGCGGCGTGCAGCTCCAGCAGGTCGAACCCGGCCTCGGCGCCGAACCGGGCCGAGCGCACGAACTGGTCGCGCACCTCGTCCATGTCGGCCCTCGTCATCTCCCTGGGCACCTGGTTGAACGGCTTGTAGCGGATGGGCGACGCCGAGATGAGCGGCCAGTTGCCGTCGTCGAGGGGCTCGTCCTCGCCCTCCCACATCCGCTTGGTCGACCCCTTGCGGCCGCTGTGGCCGAGCTGGAGGCCGATCCGGCTCGGCGTCCACCGGTGGACGAACTCGACGATGCGGGCCCACTCGTCGCGCTGGGCCTCGTCCCACAGCCCCGTGCAGCCGGGGCTGATGCGGCCGGTGGGCGACACGCAGGTCATCTCCGTCATCACCATGGCGGCGCCGCCCACCGCCCGGCTGCCGAGGTGGACGAGGTGCCAGTCGTTGGGCATCCCGTCGACCGCGCAGTACTGGGCCATCGGCGACACCACGACCCGGTTGGGCAGCCGGAGGCCGCGGAGGTCGAAGGGGTGGAACATCGGCGGCGTGGCCGGGTCGGGCGGGCGACGGGACGCCGGCGTGGACCGCCAGAACCAGTGCAGCAGGCCGTCGACGAAGGCCGGGTCCCGCAGGCGCAGGTTGTCGTAGGTGATGCGCTGGGACCGGGTGAGCAGCTGGAAGGCGAACTGCTCGCTGTCGAGGTGCCAGTAGCGGCGGACGGACTCGAACCAGGCGGCGCTCGTCGCCGCCGCCCGCTGGAGGCTGGCGACGGCCGGCTTGCGCTCGGTCTCGTAGGCGGCCAGCGCGGCGGGGACGTCGCCCCGGTGGGCGGCGACGGCGGCCGACAGCGCGATCGCGTCCTCCATGGCCAGCTTGGTGCCGGAGCCGACCGAGAAGTGAGCGGTGTGGGCGGCGTCGCCGAGCAGGACGACGTTGCCGTCGTGCCAGCGCTCGTTGGTGACGGTCGTGAACCGCAGCCAGCGGGAGTGGTTGCCGAGCACGGCGTGGCCGTCGAGGTGCTGGCCGAACACCTTCTCGGCGAACGCCAGCGCCTCGGGGTCGCTCTCCCCCGGGGGCCGCTCGACGCCCGCGCTCTCGGCCAGGCCGGCCCGCCGCCACGTGGCGGGGTCGGTCTCGACGATGAACGTGCTCGTGCGGTCGTCGTAGGGATAGCAGTGGGCCTGGACGATGCCGTGCTCGGTCTCGGCGAACAGGAACGTGAACTGGTCGAAGACCTTGGTCGTGCCGAGCCAGACGAAGCGGGCGTCGCCCCGGTCGAGGGTCGGGCCGAAGCGGTCGGCCCGCTCGGCCCGCAGGGCGCTGTTGACGCCGTCGGCGGCGACGACGAGGTCGGCGCCGGCCAGCGCCGGGTCGGCCAGGCCGTCCACCGGGCGGCGGTGGTGGACGGTCGCCCCCACCTCGCGGGCCCGGTCGGCCAGGATGCGGAGGAGCCGGTGGCGGGAGATCGCCGCGAAGCCGTGCCCGCCCGAGCGGAGCAGCCGGTCGCCGTGGTGGATGTCGATGTTCGTCCACGACCGGAACTCGGCCTCGATGCGGGCGAAGACCGGCGGGTCGGCCGAGCGGAGGTTGGCGAGGGTCTCGTCGGAGAACACGACGCCGAAGCCGAACGTGTCGTCGGGGCCGTTGCGCTCGAGGACGGTGACCTCGGCCGCCGGGTCGGCCCGGCGGGCGAGGATGGCGAACAGCAGGCCGCCCGGCCCGCCGCCGGCGACGGCGAGCCTCATCCCGGCACCACCGCGGTCGTCACGATCTCGACCTTGGCCGCCGGCTCCACCAGCTCGGGCGTGGCCACGAGGGCCATGGCCGGGTAGTGGCGGCCGAAGTGGCGGCGCCAGACGGGGCCGAGGTCGCGCACGCCGGCCCGGTACTCGTCCATGGCCGTCACGAACACCAGCATGGAGACCACGTGCTCGGGCCGGGCGCCGGCGGCGTCGAGGGCGGCGGCCACGTTGGACAGGGCGACGTCGAACTGCTCGACCAGCGTGTCGCCCACGACCGTGCCCGACGCGTCCATCGCGACCTGACCGGCCACGGCCACGACCCGGCCGGGCGCGGCGACGACGGCGTGGGTGTAGCCCCTGGCCGGGGCGAGCGTGTCGGGGTTGAGCAGCGTGTGCGGGGTCGGCGTGTCGCTCATCGCCCGGTCCAGCGCGGCCGGCGGCCCTCGTTGAAGGCGGCGTGGAACTCGGCGTGGTCCTTCGTCGTCATCAGCAGGGCCTGGGTCATGGCCTCGAACTCGATCGCCGCGGCCAGGTCCATGTCCTGCTCCCTCGCCACGAGGAGCTTGGTGGCGGCGTAGGCGAGGGTCGGGCCGTCGGCCAGGCGCCGGGCCAGCTCGGCCGTCGCCCCGTCCAGCTCGTCCGGCTCGACCACGCGGTTGGCGAGGCCGATGGCGAGCGCCTGCTCGGCGGGGACGGGGTCGCCGAACATCAGGATCTCGGTGGCCCGGCCCAGACCGACGAGGCGGGGCAGCAGCCAGGCCGACCCCATGTCGCCGCCCGACAGGCCGACCTTGGTGAACAGGAAGCGGAAGGTGGCGTCGCTCGCCAGCACCCGGAAGTCCGACGCCAGGGCGAGCACGGCGCCGGCGCCGGCCGCCGTCCCCTGCACGGCGGCCACGACGGGGATCGGCAGCTCCCGCAGGCGCTGGACGACGGCGCCGGTCATCCGGGTGAACTCGAGCAGGTCGCGGGCGTCGAAGCGCAGCAGCTCGCCGATGATCTCGTTGACGTCGCCGCCCGAGCAGAAGGCCCGCCCCTCGCCCCGCAGGACGAGCACGGACACGTCGCCCCGGTGGGGCAGCTCGGCGAGCAGGTCGCGCAGGTCGGCGTACACGTCGAAGGTGAGCGCGTTCAGCTTCTCGGGGCGCCGGAACGTGACGGTGGCGACGCCGTCCTCCACGCCGAAGCCGAAGGAGTCCCAGCGCTCGGTGAGCGGGGCCGAGGCCCGGAACGGCGTCACCCGTCGAGCACGATCTCTCGGCCGTTGACCGCCGCCGCCCCGTCGCCGGACAGCCAGGCGACGGCGTCGGCCACCGCCGCGGGGTCGAGGATGGTGCCGAGCGCGGCCGCCGCCTCCTCCGCCGTGCGGCCCGTGCGCCGGACGATGTTGGCGATGGTCCGCTCGGTCATCTCGGTGCGCACGTAGGCCGGGCACACGCTGTTGGCCGTCACCCCGGTCCCCCGCAGCTCGGCGGCGACGGCCCGCATGAGCCCGACGGCCGCGTGCTTCGAGGCCGCGTAGGCGGCGATGTACGGCGCCCCGGCCAGGCCGGCGACGGACGCGACGGTCACGATCCGCCCCCAGCCCCGCTCCCGCATGCCGCCGACGACG
>DASWMK010000080.1 GCA_036399815.1 Acidimicrobiales bacterium | reverse complement strand
GACGGCGCGGCGGCGCGGGTGGAGGAGCCGGCGAGCACGCCGGAGGTCGTCGGGCCGCCGGCCGGGCCCACCGACGCCGAGGCGACGGCGCCCGGTGCCGCCGCCGACGAGACGCCGGCCGCGGCGACCGCGGCCGTCCCGTCGCCCAACGGCGACGCGCCGGGCGGACAGGTGGCCCAGGCCGCCCGCCACGACGAGCCCACCCGCTCCCCGCAGCAGCACGGCCAGGGCCAGCAGGGCCAGCAGCACGGCCAGCAGCAGGGCCAGCAGCAGGGCGGCCAGCAGGGCCTCGACGGCGAGGCCGGCAACCGTCGCCGGCGCCGCCGGGGCCGCGACCGCGACCGGGACCAGCGGGGCGACCGCGACCGGGACCGGGACCGCGACCGCGATCGGGACCGCCAGCCCCAGGCCCAGGACGAGCAGTGGCAGGGCGAGCCGGTCGAGATCGAGGGCCTCCTCGACCTCCGCGACGAGGGCTACGGCTTCGTGCGCCGCAAGGGCTTCCTGCCGAGCAAGGACGACGCCTACGTGTCGGTGAAGCAGGTGCGCCAGTTCTCGCTGCGCAAGGGCGACCTCGTGAAGGGGGCCAGCCGGCCGGCCAACCGCAACGAGAAGAACCCGGCCCTCCTGCGCATCGACGCCGTCAACGGCAAGGACCCGGAGCTGGCCCGCACCCGGCCCCGTTTCGAGGACCTCACCCCGCTGTTCCCCGACGAGCGCCTCCGCCTCGAGGTCCCCGCCGACCCCACCAACATGACGGCGCGGATCATCGAGCTGATCGCGCCGATCGGGAAGGGCCAGCGCGGGCTGATCGTGTCGCCGCCGAAGGCGGGCAAGACCACGGTGATGAAGCAGATCAGCCGGTCGATCGAGACCAACAACCCCGAGGTCCACATGATCGTCCTGCTGGTGGACGAGCGGCCCGAGGAGGTCACCGACTGGCGGCGCTGGGTCATCAGGGGCGAGGTGGCGGCCTCGACGTTCGACCGCCCGTCCGACGAGCACACGCTCGTGGCCGAGCTGACCATCGAGCGGGCCAAGCGCATGGTCGAGGAGGGCAGGGACGTCGTCATCATCCTCGACGGCATCACCCGCCTGGCCAGGGCCTACAACCTGGCCGCCCCGGCCACCGGCCGGATCATGTCCGGCGGCGTCGACTCGGGCGCCCTCTACCCGCCGAAGAAGTTCTTCGGCGCCGCCCGCAACATCGAGGAGGGCGGCTCGCTCACCATCCTCGCCACCGCGCTGGTCGAGACCGGCTCGCGGATGGACGAGGTGATCTTCGAGGAGTTCAAGGGCACCGGCAACATGGAGCTGCGCCTCGACCGCAAGCTGGCCGAGCGCCGCATCTACCCGGCCATCGACGTGGACGCCTCGTCCACCCGGCACGAGGAGCTGCTGTTCCCGCGGCACCAGCTCCAGCAGGTGTGGAAGCTGCGCCGGGTGCTGTCCGGCCTGGCGGGCGAGGGCGGCGGCAGCGGCGGCGCCGGCCTCGAGCTGTTGATCGACCGCATGCGCACGTTCAAGAGCAACGACGAGTTCCTGGCCGAGGTGGCCAAGGCGCCGTTCTCCGGCTAGGGAATCGGCGACTCCCCACGAGCGTTCGAGGAAGCGACATGAAGGCAGCCATCCACCCCGAGTACACCGACACCCCGGTCCGCTGTTCCTGCGGGAACACGTTCACGACGAGGTCGACCGCCAAGGAGCTGCACGTCGAGCTGTGCAGCGAGTGCCATCCCTTCTACACCGGCAAGCAGAAGCTGGTGGACACGGGTGGCCGCATCGACCGGTTCGAGCGCCGCTACGGGCGGCGCAAGCCCCGCTCCTAGGCCCTGGCCTCCCGGCCCCCGACCCTCGACCCCGCCCGGCGCTCCGCGCTGCTGGGCGTCAAGCTCGGCGCGCTCGTCCGCGACCACTTCGGTCCGGGCGAGCGCGAGCCGGGCACGTTCCCCGGCGGCGCCACCCTGCGGGAGGGCGACCGCGCCTGGGTCCTCGCCGAGGACGAGCCCGGGCGCTCGCTCGGCCCGGCGCTCGCCTGGGCGCGCGCCAACGGCGTCGCCGAGGTCCACCTGCTCGCCACCGGCGCCACCGGCCTGCTGGCCCGGCGCGCCGCCGCGTTCGCCGACCCGCCCACCGTCTGGCGCGTCGACGGCCGCGCCGTGGAGCCGGCCGAGCCCGAGCCGCTCGGGCACCCCGGCGCCCCCCACCCGTCGGCCGAGCTGCTCGGCGTGATGCTGACGGCGGCCGGCGCCGACGTGGTCGTCGAGCACGGCGTGGTCAGCGGCGAGGTCCGCGGCCTGGAGATCGCCCGCGTGGCCGTGGACGACGAGGGCGCGGCCCGCATCGAGGTCGGCGTCGGCCGCCACGACCGCGAGGCGTTCGCCATGGTGCACGGCGACGTCCCGGCCGCCGAGGCGCTGGCCGACGTGATCGGCACCGTGCGCCGCCACCGCCACCCCGACGCCCCCCACCACCCGCTGAACCGCCTGGCCGGCGAGCGCTGGCTGCGGGCCACCGTCGTCGCCGACCCCGCCCTCGTCGGCGCCGCCCGCCTCGAGCCGGCCGACCCGGCGTCGCCGCGCACCAACGTGAAGGACCCGGTGCCCGCCCCCGCGGTGGGCGTGGACGCCGAGGGCCGGCCGGTCGTCGCCGTCTGCTCGGTCGGCGTGGACCTGGACCTCGTGCCGAGCGCCGTCGACGCCAGGGCCATGCACGCGCCCGGCGCCCGCCTGCTGCTCGTCGTCCCCGAGCGGGACGACCACCCGATGACGAGGGCGCTCGCCGCCGCCCTCAGGGACCCGGCCGAGGTGGTGCCGATCGCCGGCGACTGGCGCCGCTGACCACCAGGCCGGCCACGACGAGCAGGGCGCCGAGGACGAGGAAGCCCACGTCGTACACCCCGGTGTTCGGGACGCCCTCGCGGACGTGGTGCAGGCCGAGGAGGTGGTGGTCGACGACGCCCTCGACGAGGTCGAACAGGCCCCAGCCGACGAGCGCCCAGCCGAGGATGACCCGGCCCGACCAGGTGGTGGCGCCCCGGCGGGCGGCCCGCCACACGAGCGCCACGCCGGCCGCCGTGGCCAGCCAGGCGAGCACGTGGAACAGCCCGTCGGCCAGGGTGTTCGCCTCCAGCCCGTCGACGGTGTCGACCGGGTGGTCGCCGGTGGCGCTCAGCAGGTGGTGCCACTGCAGCAGCTGGTGCAGGACGATCCCGTCCACGAAGCCGCCGAGCCCCACGCCGAGGACGATGCCGGGGACGGCGAGGCCGGGCCGCCCGTGCTCCATGGTCCTCGCCACGCCGGGGGGCGGTACCCCGCGCCGACCGGCCGTAGCCTTGGCCCGGTGTTCGAACGGGTGGCGAACCTGGAGCAGGAGCTGGCGCAGGTCGAGGCGCGCCTGTCCGACCCCGAGGTGCTCGCCGACCCGGCCCAGCTCCGCGACCTGTCGCGGCGCCACAAGGAGCTCGACGCCGTCGTCGCCACCTGGCGGCGGCTGAAGGAGCGGGAGGGCGACCTCGCCACCGCCAAGGAGATGCTCGTCGACGCCGAGGGCGAGGACCGCGACATGGTGCGGGCCGAGCTCGACGACGCGGAGGCCGACGTCGCCCGGCTGAGCGAGGAGCTGCGGCTGCTGCTCGTGCCGAAGGACCCGAACGACGACAAGAACGTGATCGTCGAGATCCGGGGGGCCGAGGGCGGCGAGGAGGCGAACCTGTTCGCCAAGGACCTGTTCGACATGTACGCCGCCTACGCGACGCGCATGGGCTGGAAGCTGGAGGTGCTCGCCGCCGACCGCTCGGACATGGGCGGCTACAACGAGGTCACGTTCCTCGTGAAGGGCGACCGGGTGTGGACCCACCTGAAGCACGAGGGCGGCCCGCACCGCGTCCAGCGGGTGCCGGTCACCGAGAGCCAGGGCCGCGTCCACACGTCGTCGGCCACGGTGACCGTGCTGCCCGAGGCCGAGGAGGTCGACGTGCAGATCGACCCCAACGACCTCGAGGTCGACGTCTACCGCTCGTCGGGGCCGGGCGGGCAGTCGGTCAACACCTCCGACTCGGCCGTGCGCATCACCCACAAGCCGACCGGGCTGGTGGTGAGCATGCAGGACGAGAAGAGCCAGATCCAGAACCGGGCCAGGGCCCTCCAGGTGCTGCGCAGCCGGCTGCTCAAGCTGGAGCAGGACCGCCAGGCGGCCGAGCTGTCCGACGCCCGCCGCGGCCAGGTCGGCGGCGGCGGCCGGTCCGAGAAGATCAGGACCTACAACTTCAAGGAGAACCGGGTCAGCGACCACCGCATCGGGCTCACCATCTACAAGCTCGACAAGGTGCTCCACGGCGAGCTGGACGAGGTGGTCGACGCGCTCGTGCAGGACGAGCGGGCCCGCCAGCTGGCGGAGGGCGACGGTGCCTGACGCCGGCGCGGGCACGGTCACCTGGGGCCGCCTGGCCGCGGAGGCGGCGGCCGCGCTGGCCGACGCCGGCTGCGAGTCCCCCGAGGTGGACGCCCGCCGCATCGTCGAGCAGGCGTCGGGCTACGAGGGCGCCGAGTACCACCTCGCCCTCGACCGGCCGGCGACCGTGCGGGGGGTGGCCCACCTCGACGGCATGGTGGCCAGGCGGGCCGCCGGCGAGCCGCTCCAGTACGTGCTCGGCCGCTGGGCCTTCCGCACCCTCGACCTGCTCGTCGACCGCCGGGTGCTCATCCCCCGGCCGGAGACCGAGGCCGTCGTCGGCCACGCCCTCGACGAGCTCGACCGCATGGGCCCGGGGCCGGCCGTCGCCGCCGACCTGGGCACCGGCTCGGGCGCCATCGCCCTGTCCCTCGTGGCCGAGCGCCCGCGCGTGGAGGTGTGGGCCACCGACCAGTCGGCCGCCGCCCTCGACGTGGCGGTCGCGAACATGGCCGGGGTGGGCACGCCGGCCGCCCGGGTGCGGGTCGCCCACGGCTCCTGGTACGGCGCCCTGCCGCCGGAGCTGCGGGGCCGGCTGGCGCTCGTCGTCAGCAACCCGCCGTACGTCGCCGCCACCGACGACCTGCCGCCCGTCGTCCGCCACTGGGAGCCGGCGGCCGCGCTGGTGTCGGGGCCGACCGGGCTCGAGGCGGTGGCCGAGGTGGTCGCCGGCGCCCGGGCCTGGCTGGCGCCCGGCGCCGCCGTCGTCGTCGAGATCGCGCCCCACCAGGCCGGCGCGGCCGTCGACCTCGCGCTCGGGGCCGGGCTGCGCGACGCCGAGGTCAGGCCCGACCTGGCCGGCCGTCCGCGCGCCCTCGTCGCCCGCCGGCCGGCCTAGAGGGAGGCGCCCGAGCCGGGCTCCACGAGGATCTTGGCGTGGCGCTCGGGGTCGGCGAGGGCCGCGAACGCGGCCGGCACGCCGTCGAGGTCCACCGAGCCGGTGACGAGCGCGGCCGCGTCGACCCGGCCGTCGGCGATGGCGCCGAGCGCGCCCACGAACTCGAGCGGGTCGTAGCCGAGGGCGAAGGCCAGGTCGACCTCCTTGCCGACGGCGACGAGCGGGCGGATCACGTCGTCCTCCATGCACACGCCGACGACGCAGATGCGGGACCTTCTCGGCACGTCGCGGATCGCCGCGTCGATCATCCCGGGCACGCCGACGGCCTCGAACAGCACGAGCGGGCGGCGGCCGTCGACCCGGCGCCAGGCGGCCACGGCCGGCTCCTCGCGGGGGTCGACCACCTCGGTGGCGCCCAGGTGCCCGGCCAGCTCCCGGCGCCTGGCCGAGTGGTCGGCGGCGACGACGACGCCGACCCCCGCCATGCGGAGGGCGGCGACGACGGCGAGGCCGACGGGCCCGCAGCCGACGACGACGGCCGCGTCGGCCGGGGTGATCCTCGACCGGTGGACGGCGTGCACGCCGACGGCGAGCGGCTCGGTCAGCGCCGCCGTGCGGTGGTCGAGGCCGTCGGGCACGGGGACGCACAGCGGGGCCGACAGCAGCATCCGCTCGGCGTAGCCGCCGTTGTACCGGTTGGCGTAGCCGAGCGGGTAGACGCCGTCGGCGTCGCCGATCACCGGCACGGACACGACCACGTCGCCCTCGGCCACGTTGCCGACGTTGTCGCCGATCGCCTCCACCTGCACGCAGAACTCGTGGCCCATGACCACGTCGCGGGTGACGTCCATGGGGTGGGGCCGCAGCGGGTCGGCGGGGTCGTCGCCGGCCGCCTCCCTGGTGGCGGCGGCCAGCCGGTCGCCGTGGGTCAGCGCGTGCAGGTCGCTCCCGCAGATGCCGCAGGCCAGCACCCGGCCGAGCACCTGGCCGGGGCCGGGGGAGGGGTCGGGCACGTCGTCGACCACCAGCCGCCCGGCCCGCATGACCACGGCCCTCATGCGCTCGACCTCACCGGGCCAGCCTAGGTTTGGGGCGTGCCCGTGACCGTGCTGGAAGCCGGCGGCGACCGGCCGCCCCGCGAGGTCGTCGACGCCGTGGTCGAGGCGCTGCTGCGGGGCGGGGTCGTCGCCCTGCCGACCGACACGGTGTACGGGCTGGCCGTCGACCCCGGCGTGCCCGGCGCCACCAGGCGGCTGTTCGAGCTGAAGGAGCGGCCCGACACGCAGCCCGTCGCCGTGCTCGTCGCCTCGCTCGACCAGGCCCGCCTGCTCGCCCACCCCGTCCCGGCGTACGCGTCGAAGCTCATGGCCACCCACTGGCCGGGGGCGCTCACGCTGGTGCTGCCCCGGCGCCGCGGCGTCGGGCTCGAGCTCGGGCCGCCGCCGGACACCGTCGGCGTGCGCTGCCCGGACGACCCGCTCGTGCGGGCCGTCGCCGACCGACTCGGGCCGCTGGCCACGACCAGCGCCAACCGCCACCGCCACCCGACGCCGGAGACCGCCGGCGAGATCGCCGCCCTGTTCGGCGACCGGCTGGCGCTCGTGGTGGACGGCGGGGCGCGCGCCGGCCGGGCCTCCACCGTGGTCGACTGCACCGGGTCGTCGCCCGTCGTGCTGCGGGAAGGGGAGGTGCGGGTGTGAGGGGACCGTCGGACCTGCTCGCCTGGCGGGACGAGTTTCCGGTCGTGGGCACCAAGGTGTTCCTCGGCGCCCACACCCTGGCGCCGCTCTCCCGGCGGGCGAGGGCGGCGGTCGACCGCTTCCTCGACGTGTGGGAGGACATCGCCTCCGCCGAGCGGGTGTGGTTCCACCACATCATCCCGGAGATGCGGCGGCTGGAGGACCTCTACGCCCGGCTGATCGGCGCCGACGCCGCCGACGTCGTCCTCACGCCGTCGGTCAGCACGGCGCTGTCGTCGCTCGCCTCCGCCGTCGACCTGCGCGACGGGCGCGACGAGGTCGTGCTGTCCCGGCGCGAGTTCCCCACCGACTGCCACGTGTGGCTGGCCCAGCAGCGGCGGGGGGCGCGCGTGCGCTGGGTGGACGGGTCCGACGAGGCGGCGTTCCTCGACGCCGTCGGGCCGTCGACGGCCGTCGTCAGCGCGTCGCGGGTCTCCTACCTCGACGGGTCGGTGCTCGACGCGGCCGCGCTCGTCCAGGGCTGCCGGGCGGCCGGCGCCCTCTGCGTGCTCGACGACTACCACGGCTCGGGGGTCGTCGCGATCGACGTGCAGGCGCTCCGGGCCGACGCGCTCGTCGGCGGGCCGCTCAAGTACCTGCTGGGCGGGCCCGGCGTGGCCTTCCTCTACGTGCGGCCCGACCTCGCCGCCACCCTCGAGCCCACCGTCACCGGGTGGTTCAGCCAGCGCGACTTCTTCGCCTTCGACAACTCGGCCGTCGACTGGCCGGCCCACGCCGGGCGCTTCGCCCTCGGCACGCCGGCCCCGGCCGCCATCTTCGCGGCGGCCGCGGGGCTCGACATCGTCCACGAGGTAGGACCCGACCGCATCGTCGCCAGGGTGGCGGAGCTGACCGCCTACACCGTCGACCGGGCGGCCGAGGAGGGCTGGGCCGTGCGCACGCCGTCCGACCCGGCGCGGCGGGGCGGGCTGGTCGCCGTCGAGGTGCCCGGCGCCCCGGAGGTGCTCGACGCGCTCCTCGACCGGGGCGTGATCGTCGACGAGCGGCACGGCGCACTGCGGCTGTGCCCGCACTTCTTCACGAGCGAGGACGACGTCGACGCGTTCTTCGCCGCGCTGCGCGACGTGGCGGACGACACCGGCCCCACGGCCGCCACCGACGGCGGATCGGCGCTCGCCAACCGCTAGCGTTGCCGCCCGGGCGGAGCCGGGGACCACCCGGCGCGAGGGAGACGACAGGAGGCTTCGGAGCCAATGACCCCACCTGAGGGGCCCAACGACGCGCCGTACCCGGGTCAGGGGAGCGGCGAGGGCGGCTGGCCGGGCGGCCAGCAGCAGCCGCCGTCCGGCGGCCAGTACCCGCCGCCGCCGTCCGGTGGCGGCCCGTACCCGCCGCCGCCGTCGGGCGGGGGCCAGTACCCGCCGCCGCCGAGCGGCGGCCCGCAGTACCCGCCGACGGCGCAGCAGCCCCAGGCCTGGGGCCAGCCGGGCGGCCAGCCCGGCGCGCAGCCGCCCGGGTGGGGCGTCCCGCCGGGCTACACGGCCACCCCGCCGGGTGGCGAGAAGCGCAACCGCGCCATCCTCATCGGCGTCGGCGTGGTCGCCGCGCTCGCCATCGTCCTCGGCGCCATCGCCGTGTTCGCGGGCGGGGGCGACGACGACGACGACGGCGGCACGACCGGTGGGACCGGGACGACGACGGAGCAGGCGGCGTCGGGTGGGGCGATCGGCTCCGTGGACGAGGTGCAGTCGGCGACCGTGCAGATCGTGGCCCAGGGCAGCTTCGTCGATCCCGAGCTGGGCGAGCAGCTGAACGCGGCCGGCGCCGGGTCCGGGTTCATCGTCGACCCGTCGGGCATCGCCGTCACGAACAACCACGTGGTCACCGGGGCGGCGTCGCTGCAGGTGTACGTGGGCGGGGACAGCGAGCCCCGCAACGCGCAGATCCTGGGCACCTCGGAGTGCTCGGACCTGGCGGTGATCGACATCGAGGGCGACGGGTTCCCGTTCATGGCCTGGCACGAGGGCGAGGTGAGCACCGGCCTGGACGTGTTCGCGGCCGGGTTCCCGCTCGGCGACCCCGAGTTCACCCTGACGCGGGGGATCGTCTCCAAAGCCGACGCGGGCGGCGAGACGACGTGGGCGTCGGTGGACGCGGTGATCGAGCACGACGCCACCATCAACCCGGGGAACTCGGGCGGCCCGCTGGTGGACGAGCAGGGCCGGGTGGTCGGCGTCAACTACGCCAGCCTGGCCGAGGCCCGCCAGTCCTTCGCCATCGCCGGCGGCGAGGCGCAGGGGCTCGTGGAGCGGATGCAGGGCGGCGAGCACGTCGAGTGGCTCGGCATCAACGGCCAGGCCGTGATCGCCGAGGACGGCGGCCTGTCGGGCGTGTGGGTGGCCGCCGTCGAGTCCGGGTCGCCGGCCGCCGAGGCCGGGATCCAGGGCGGCGACATCGTGACCAAGCTGGAGGGGCTGGCCCTCGCCACCGACGGCACGATGGCCGACTACTGCGACATCCTCCGCACCCAGGGCTCCGACGCCCCCCTC
>DASWMK010000079.1 GCA_036399815.1 Acidimicrobiales bacterium | reverse complement strand
TACAGGCGGCCGTGGACGGTGCCGCCGTCCTCGCCCTCCCAGGTGACGGCCTCGGGCTCCACCAGCCCGGCCGCCTCGAACCCGCCGACGGGGCCGCGCGCCAGGGTGCGCCGGTCGCCGCCGGGGAGGTCGTAGGCGACGACCTGGGTCGGGGTGCGGGCGCCGCTGCGGACGGCGGCCAGGGTGGCGCCGACCCAGGACAGGCCGCCGTGGACGCCCCGGCCGAGCTCCCGCCGGTCGCCGCCGTCGAGGTCGGCGACGTGGAGGGACCCGAACCCCCGCTC
Organism: Acidimicrobiales bacterium; assembly: GCA_036399815.1. Taxonomy (NCBI): domain Bacteria; kingdom Bacillati; phylum Actinomycetota; class Acidimicrobiia; order Acidimicrobiales; species Acidimicrobiales bacterium. Next base: position 9,957 of record DASWMK010000079.1, on the reverse strand, counting down.
GTTGCGGGTGTGGGCCACCGAGCGGCCGTCGGGCGACCAGGCCCACGACCGCTGGCCAGGGCCCCAGGTCGGGTCGCCGTGCTCGAACGGCTCCTCCAGGAGCGGGGCCGCCCCCGTGCCGTCGGGCGCCGCCGACCACAGGTTGAGCCAGCCGGTGGCGTCGCACAGGAACCCGAGCCGGTCGCCGGCCGGGGAGAACCGGGGCTGGGCCGTCGACACCCTGTCGCCGCCGGCCACCGTGACCGGGGCGGCGCTCCCGTCCGACGGGGCGACCACCACCCGGCTGGCGTCCCACGGCATGGCCGGCACGTCCCACTCGTGCCAGGCGACGAGGCGGCCGTCGGGCGACCAGGCCGGGTCGAAGCAGAAGTCGGCCCCGGCCGACAGGCGCACCGGCCACGACCCGCCCTCCTCGAGGGAGGCGACGGCCACGTGGTGGGCGTCGACGAGGTAGGCGACCCTGGTGCCGTCGGGCGAGACCGCCGGCGCCGTCGCCGCGCCCGACGAGGGCCGCTCGACGACCTGGCGGGGGCGCCCGCCGGTCGCCGGGACGAGCCACAGCCCGCCATCGACGGCGGCGTAGACGATCGCCCCGCCGTCCGGTGTCCAGTCGAAGGCGCCGCCGCCGTACGCCGCGGCCGGGCGGGGCGGCGGGCCGGCCGTGACGGTGAGCTCCGGTCCCCCGGCCACCGGCACCACGACGACCGCGCCCCGGCCGAGCACGTTGGCGAGGAACGCCAGCCGGGACCCGTCGGGCGACAGCCGGGGCTCGGCCAGGGTGCGCCCGTAGGCGCACATGGCCGCGGTCACGGTCGGCTGGGGCACAGGGCGCGGAGGCTAGTGCGTGACGCACGACCACCACCCCGCCGGAATCGCCTCGTGCTCGCGATCGTTAGCAACTACGAATGACGCGAGCACCAGGCCAGGAGGGACGCATGACCGCCGACACGACCAGCGAGGACCGGGCCGCCGTCGGCGCGCCCGCCGCTGGGCCGGCGGGGCTCCCCTCCGGGCCGGCCTAGCGGCCGGCACGCCGCGTCCCGCACCACCGTCCACCCCTTCCCGGCGCGCGCCCGCCCGCCGGGGCCAGCAACAGGAGCACGACCATGTTCAACCTGCCCGCCGACACCGCCACCGTCGCCCTCGACCGCCAGCGGCGCCTCCGCCGCCAGGCCCGTGACCACCAGGTCGCGGAGCAGTCGACCGACGCGGACGACAGCCGCTGACCGGACGCCCGTCCTCGCTAGAGGACGGGCGTCTCCACGTACCGGCCGAACACGCCGGCCAGGGCGTCGATGATCTCGCCCTCGGTGGCGTAGGTGCGCACGGTGTCGACCAGGGCCGGCATGAGGTTCACCTCGGGGTCGGCCGCCTCGGCCGCCAGCCGGGCGAGGGCGTCGCGCACGGCGTCGGCGTCCCGGTCGGCCTTCACCTCGGCCAGCCGCTTGATCTGGCGCTGCTCGTACTCCGCGGTGATCTGGAGGATGTCGAGGTCGTCGTCCTCGCTGCCCTCGGTGAAGCGGTTGACGCCGACGACCACCCGGCGCCCGCTGTTGATCTTCCGCTCCATCTGGTAGGCGGACTCGGCGATCTCGCCGACGAAGTAGCCGTTGTCGATCCCCGCGTACGCGCCCTCGAGGATCGACCCGTGCCCGAGCTCGTCGAGGTGGGCGAAGATCTCCTCGGCCTGGCGCTCGATCTCGTCGGTCATGGCCTCGACGAACCACGAGCCCCCGAGCGGGTCGGCCACGTTGGCCACGCCGGTCTCGAAGGCGATCACCTGCTGGGTGCGGAGGGCGATGCGGGCGGCCTTCTCGGTGGGCAGGGCGAGGGCCTCGTCCATCGAGTTCGTGTGCAGCGACTGGGTGCCACCGAGCACGCCGGCCAGCGCCTCGATCGCCGTGCGGGCCACGTTCACCTCGGGCTGCTGGGCCGTGAGCGACACGCCCGCCGTCTGGGTGTGGAACCGCAGCTGGAGCGACCGGGGGCTGGTGGCGCCGTAGCGCTCCTTCATCCACCTGGCCCAGATGCGCCGGGCCGCGCGGTACTTGGCGATCTCCTCGAAGAAGTCGATGTGGGCGTTGAAGAAGAACGACAGCCGGGGGGCGAAGGCGTCGACCTCCAGCCCGGCCGACCGGGCCAGCTCCACGTAGGCGAAGCCGTTGGCGAGGGTGAAGGCCAGCTCCTGGGCCGCCGTCGAGCCCGCCTCGCGGATGTGGTAGCCCGAGATCGAGACGGGGTGCCACTTCGGCATCTCGGCCGCGCAGAACGCGATCACGTCCCGGACGAGGCGCATGGACGGCCGGGGCGGGAAGACGAACTCCTTCTGGGCCTGGTACTCCTTCAGGATGTCGTTCTGGAGCGTGCCGCCGAGGCGCTTGCGCTCCACCCCCGTCTTCTCCGCGGTGGCGATGTACATGGCGAAGATCACCGGGGCCGGCGAGTTGATCGTCATCGACGTGGTGACCGAGCCGAGGTCGATGCCGGCGTAGAGGTCCTCGACGTCGGCCAGGGTGTCGACGGCGACGCCGCACTTGCCCACCTCGCCCTCGCTGTGCGGGTCGTCGGAGTCGCGGCCCATGAGCGTCGGGAGGTCGAAGGCGGTCGACAGGCCGTCGCCGCCGGCCCGGAGGATCTCCTTGAACCGGCCGTTGGTGTCGTCGGCCGTCCCGAAGCCGGCGAACATCCGCATCGTCCAGAGCTTCGAGCGGTACATCGACGCGTACGGGCCCCGCGTGTACGGGTAGGCCCCGGGGAAGTCGCCGTCGTCGGGGCCGTACACCGGCTCGAGCGGCACCCCCGACATCGTCTCGAAGTCCGCATCGCGGAGCTTCGACGCCTCGTAGGCCTGTCGCCAGTCGTCCCGAGCGCTCATGGGGCCAAGTATCGCCGGTCGGCGCCCCGCCACACCCCCCCGGCGCCCGCCTCCCGCCAGGGTCGGTGGCCCACCGGCCCGGCTATCTTCCCGCGCCTGCCGTCGGAGAGCTCGCACGCGCCTGACCGCAACCTCGCCCTCGAGCTGGTGCGGGTGACGGAGGCGGCGGCCATGGCCGCCTCCCGGTGGATGGGGCGGGGCGACAAGGAGGGGGCCGACGGGGCGGCCGTCGACGCCATGCGCATCGTGCTGAACACCGTGCCGATGGACGGCATCGTCGTCATCGGCGAGGGCGAGAAGGACGAGGCGCCGATGCTCTACAACGGCGAGCGGATCGGCGACGGCACCGCGCCCGAGACCGACATCGCCGTCGACCCGGTGGAGGGCACGACGCTCACGTCGCTCGGCCGGGGCAACGCCATCTCCGTGATCGCCGCCAGCGAGCGGGGCACGATGTTCAACCCCGGGCCGTGCGTGTACATGGAGAAGCTGGCCGTCGGGCCCGAGTCGGTCGGGGCCGTGGACCTCAACGCCTCACCGACCGACAACCTCCGGGCGGTGGCCAAGGCCAAGGGCGAGTCGGTGCGGGACGTCACCGCCGTGATCCTCGACCGGCCCCGGCACCAGGAGCTGATCGCCGAGGTGCGGGCGGCCGGCGCCCGCATCCGGCTCATCCCCGACGGCGACGTGGCCGGTGCGCTGTCCACGGCCTGGCCCGACACCGGCGCCGACATCCTGTTCGGGGTCGGCGGCACGCCCGAGGGGGTCATCTCGGCCGCCGCCCTGAAGTGCATGGGCGGCGAGATCCAGGGCCGGCTGTGGCCCCGCAACGACGAGGAGCGCAGGGCCGCCCTCGACGCCGGCTACGACCTCGACCGGGTGCTCTCCACCGACGAGCTGGTCGGCGGCGACAACTGCTTCTTCGCCGCCACCGGCATCACCGACGGCGAGCTGCTGAAGGGCGTCCACTACGACAGCAGGGGCGCCACCACCCAGTCCCTCGTCATGCGGTCCAAGTCCGGCACCGTGCGGCTCATCAACGCCCGCCACCGCCTGGACAAGCTGTCCGGCTTCTCGATGATCGAGTTCGGCTAGCGCCTGGTCAGGCGGGCCGTCACCCGGCGCCGGAGCCACAGGGGCGCCGGGCGGGACACGGCGACCAGCGCCTTGTAACCGGTGCCGGGCACGCAGAGCGGGTCGCCCCTGCGGGCGGCGTCCAGGGTCTCGCCGGCGACGGCGTCGGCGGTCATCCAGGCGAAGCGGGGGATGCGGTCGTCGCCCGCCTCGCCGATCCCCGAGCGGGCCTGGAACCCGGTCCTCGTGAACCCGGGGCAGGACGTCGTCACCGTCACGCCGGCGGAGCGGACCTCCTCGGCGACGGACTCCCCGAAGCTGGTGACGAACGCCTTGGTCGCCGCGTAGGTCGCGCTGTAGGGCAGCGGCTGGAACCCGGCCACCGACGAGATGTTGAGGACGGTGCCGCTCCCCCGGGCGATCATCCCCGGCAGGGCGGCGTGCGTGAGCCGGACGAGGGCCAGCACGTTCAGCCGGATCATCCCCTCGTGCACGTCGGCGGGGCCGTCCACGAAGGCGCCGCCGTGGCCGTAGCCGGCGTTGTTGACGAGCAGGTCGACGGGCCGGTCGGCGGCCCGCACCCGGTCCTCGACCCGGGCCAGGCCGGCGCCGTCCTCGAGGTCGGCGGCCAGCACCTCGACCTCGACGCCGTTGCGCTGGCGGACCTCCGTGGCGAGCGCCTCGAGCCGGTCGGCGCTGCGGGCGACGACGACGAGGGACGTGCCGTCGGCGGCCAGGCGGCGCGCGATCGCCTCGCCGATCCCGCCCGACGCCCCGGTGACGAGGGCTCGCGCCCAGGTGCGGTTCACGGGGCGACGGTAGCGACGGCGGCGAGGAAGGCGCGCACGTCGTCGCCGGCGGCCGCCGCCGCCGACGCGTCGAGCACGGTCGACCCCCGCCCGGTGGCGGCGGCCCGCCAGGCGGCGACGAGGTGGCGGCCGACCCCCTCGCCGCGGGCGGCGGGCACGACGGCGACGGCGGTGAGGTGGGCGGTACCGTCCCTCGTCCACCCCGTGGCCACGCCCGCCACGCCGTCCCGCCGGCGGCCGGTGACGACGAGCGGCCGCCCGCCGGCGCCGGGCCGGGGCGGGGCCACGCCCGTCGCCGCCGCCGCCTCCGGGTCGACGAGCAGGGTGGCGGACAGGGCCAGCTCCAGCCCGCCCCGCCCGACGACGGCGGGCGGTCCGAGGGGGGCGTCGGCGATCGGGCCCCACACCCGCCGGCCGGTGGCGTCCCTCGTCTCCTCCATGAGGTGGAGGCGGTCGACGGTGATGCCGGCGGTGAAGTCGGCGAGGGCGTCGACGGCGGCGGCCAGCCGCTCGGGCGCCAGGCCGTCGGCCAGGGTGACGTGCGGGAGGAACGGCCAGGTCAGCGTGCGGGCCAGCGGCTCGGCGAACACGGCGTCCCGCAGCCGGTGGACGCCGTCGAGGTCGCCGCCGACGGCCAGGTACAGCACCGGCGTGTCGGGCCAGAACGTCGCCGCCGGCCCGAGCGCCAGGTGGAGCGGGGCCGACGCGGCGGCGGCCGCCCGCACCACGGCCAGCGCCTCGCCCATGCGCTCGACCCGGACGTTGACCGGCGGGACGAGCGTGAGGTGGGGCACCACCCGGCCGAGCGACGGGTCGCCGCACGCCCGCCGCAGGCCGTCGACCTCGCCGGCGATGGGCGGGGGGACGAGCAGGGCGACGCCCAGGCGGCGGCGGGGCACGGCCGCGCGCTCAGGCCGGCTCGGCCCCGGGCCGGCCGGCCTCGACCACGAACGCGGCCGCCGTCTCGACCGGCGACTCGGGGCCGTCGGCGGTCGAGGCGACGTAGCGGTACTCGGCCAGCCACTGCGACTCGTCGACCGTGCAGCGCACGTAGCCCCGCCGCTCGGGCTCGAAGTACCGGGACCACGGGAGGGCGCCGACGGCGGCCCGCACGAGGTCGGCGAGCTCGGCCGGGAAGCCGCTGCTGATCGACGTGCCGACGAGCTCGGTGCCGACCACCGGCGACGACGGGTCGCCGAAGTCGGCCAGCAGGTCGGCCACCCCGCTGGCGTGGATGTCGCCGGTGAGCACCACCGGGTTGGCCGTCCCGGCGTCGGCGAGGTGGGACAGCAGGCGCTGGCGGGCCGCCGGGTAGCCGTCCCACTGGTCGAGGTTGAACACCTCGCCGGGGCCGGGGAACAGGTCGACGCGCGCCATCACCGTCTGCTGGCCGATCACGTTCCACGTGGCGCCGGAGGCGTCCAGCCCGTCGAACAGCCACGCCTCCTGCTCGGCGCCGGTCATGGTCGCCGCCGGCTCGTCCATGCCGGGGCACGGGCCGCCCACGTCGTCCTCCCGCCCGCACGGCTGGTCGGTGCGGTACTGGCGGGTGTCGAGCAGGAACAGCCGGGCCAGCCCGCCGACGTCGAAGGACCGGTGGACGGCGTAGGGCAGCGCCGACGGCCGGGGCAGGCGCACCGGCTGGTGCTCGTACCAGGCCCGGTACCCGGCGAGGCGCCGGTCGGCGTCCTCGGTGTCGCCGGCGTAGTTGTTGGCGACCTCGTGGTCGTCCCAGGTGACGACCCACGGCGCGGCGGCGTGCGCGGCCCGGAGGGCCGGGTCCCCCTTGTACTGGGCGTACCTGGACCGGTAGTCGTCGAGGGTGGCGCACTCGTGGTCGGGCTCGTGGCGCCGGCCGGCCAGGTCGCCGCCGGCCCCGCTCTCGTACACGTAGTCGCCGAGGTGGACGACGAGGTCGAGGTCCTCCTCGGCCAGGTGGGCGAGGGCGGGCCACCACCCGCTCTGCCAGTTCTGGCACGACGCGAACGCCAGCCGCCACCGGTCCACGGCCGCGCCGGCGTCGGGCAGGGTCCTCGTCCGGCCCACCGGGCTCTCCTCGTCGCCGAGCAGGAACCGGTACCAGTGGTCCCGCCCCGGCGCGAGCCCGCCGACCTCCACGTGGACGGAGTGGGCGAGGTCGGCCGCCGCCGTGGCCGTGCCGGTGGCGACCATCGAGCGGAACCCCTCGTCCTCGGCCACCTCCCAGCGCACCGGGAGGTCGACGGCCGGCACCTCGCCCGGCGGGAGCAGCCTGGTCCACAGCACGACGCCGTCGGGGGCCGGGTCGCCCGACGCCACGCCGAGCGTGAAGGCCGGGCCGTCGAGGCGGGGCAAGGCCGAGGTCGTCGTCGAGCCGGCGGCCGCGGCCGTCGTCGACGTGGTCGACGACGACGGCGACCCCGTCTCCCGCTCCCTCGTGCAGGCGGCGAGGAGCGTCCCGGCGAGGAACGCCCGGCGGCTCAGCCGCACCCGGCCACCCCGAGCAGCCGGCCGAGGGCGGCCACCGTGCGGGCCGACGCCGACCCGTCGCCGTACGGCGTCGGCAGGCCGGCGAGGCGGGCGTGCACGGCCGGCAGGTCGTCCAGCCAGGCCCTGGCCGCCTCGCCGATCCCCGGCCCCGGCGGGACGAGGACGGCGAACGTGCCCTGCACCTCGGGCCGCTCGGTGGACGCCCGGACGACGACCACCGGCCGCTTCAGCACGCTGGCCTCCTCCTGGAGGCCGCCCGAGTCGCTCACCCACAGCGCCGCCTCGGCGGCGAGGGCGAGGAACGGCCGGGGCGTCAGCGGCGGGCACACCCGCAGGCGGGCGAGGGCGCCGTCGAGGCCGAACCCGGCGGCCCTGGCCGCCGTCCGCGGGTGCAGCGGGAGCACGACGGGGAGGGGCAGCGCGGCGAGCTCGTCGAGGACGGCCCCGAGCACGGCCGCGTCGTCCACGTTCTCCGGGCGGTGGAGGGTGGCCAGCACGAACCGGTCGGGCTCGACCCCGGCGGCGGCCAGGTGGGCGGCCCGCTCCGGCGGCGGCGGGGTGAGGCGGCCGACGGCCTCGACGACGGTGTTGCCGGTGACCTCCACCCGCTCGGCGGCGATGCCCTCGGCCACGAGGTGGTCCCTGCTCACCTCGGTGGGCGCGCAGCACAGGTCGGCCAGGTGGTCGGTCAGCACCCGGTTGTGCTCCTCGGGCATGCGCCGGTCGAAGCTCCGCAGGCCGGCCTCCACGTGGACGACGGGCACGCCGGCGGCGTTGGCGGCCAGCGCCCCGCCGAGGGTCGTGGTCGTGTCGCCCTGGACGACGACGGCGAGCGGCGGCCGGTCGGCGAACCTCGCGTCCAGGCGGGCCACCACCTGCCCGAGCTGCGCGCCCCGCGAGCCCCCGCCCACGTCGAGGGTGGCGTCGGGCGCCGGGAAGCCGACCTCCTCCAGCACCCCGGCCGCCAGCTCGGGCGCCCAGTGCTGGCCGCTGTGCACGACCGTGGCCGCCGGCCCGAGGAGGCGGACGACCCCGGCCAGCTTCACGGCCTCCGGCCGGGTGCCGAGCACGACCGCGACCGAGCCGGGCGGGAGGTCGAGGGAGGGCGCGTCCACCGGTCGGGCAGCGTAGGGCCGGTGCCCGGCCCGCCGGCAGCGCGCCGGACGGCGCCGTCCACCGACGGCGCCACGTCCGGCCGGTACTGTGGCGGCCGCTGTGACCACCACCCGGCGACCGCTCGTCAGCGTGGTGGTCCCGGTCTACAACGAGGCGGCCCTGTTCGAGCCGTGCATGACCCGGCTGGTGGAGCACCTGCGCACCCTCGAGGACCGCTGGGAGTTCGAGGTGCTCGTCGTGGACGACGGCTCCACCGACACCACCGCGGCGATGGCCGACGCGTTCGCCGCCGCCCACCCCGGCGTCCGGGTCCTCCGCCACGTCACCAACTTCCGCCTCGGCTCGGCGCTGCGCTTCGGCTTCGGCCAGTCACGGGGCGAGTACGTCGTCACCTTCGACAGCGACCTCAGCTACTCGCCCGACCACATCGACCGCCTCCTCGAGACGATCAGCGCCACGAGGGCGAAGATCGTGATCGCGTCCCCGTACATGGAGGGCGGGCGGACCACCGCGGTGCCCCCGTTCCGCCGGGTGCTGTCGTCGTGGGCCAACCGGTTCCTGTCGCTCACCGCGCAGCAGAACCTGACCAGCCAGACCCGCCTGCGCACGCTCACCGGCCTCGTCCGGGCCTACGACGGGCTGTTCATCCGCACGCTCGACCTGAAGGCGGTCGACGCCGACGTCAACACCGAGATCGTCTACAAGGCCCAGATCCTGCGGGCCCGCATCGAGGAGATCCCGGCCCACCTCGACTGGTCGGCCATCGTCGCCCACCGGGGCAAGGGCCGCATCGACCCCCGCCTCGTGTGGACGACCCTGAAGCAGCTGGTGGCCGGGTTCCTGTTCCGGCCGTTCATGTTCTTCATCCTCCCCGGCCTGCTCCTGCTCCTCGTGTCGGCCGTGTTCGGCACGTGGGCGGCGGTGGTGGTGAGCCAGGAGTACGGCGACCTGCCGATGGCCCACCGGAGCCTGTCGGCGGCGATCACCGGGGGCCTCGACCGCAGCCCCGAGTCGTTCCTCGTCGCCATCGTCGCCCTGCTGCTGGCCGTGCTGCTCCTCGGCCTCGGCGTGCTCGCCCTCCAGGCCAAGCGCTACTTCGAGGAGCTGTTCCACCTCGGCACGGCCGTGCTCCGGGCGTCGAGCGGCGGCCGCCCCTCGCCCCCGCCGGCCGACTGAACGACGGCCGCGCCGGCGGCCACGGCGAACGCCACGGCGACGGCGGCGCCGTCCATGGCCGACCGCCAGTCGTCCGGCACGCCGAGCGCCTCGATGACCGACTCGACCCGCGCCACGTGGAGCAGGGGGACGGCGAGGAGGGCGACGAGCACGGCACGGACCGGGGTGGCGAGGGGCGGGTCGTCCCGGCGGGCCCCGGCCGCGAGCACGGCGAGCGGCCAGGCCACGAGGAGCAGGTCGTAGCCGAAGTGGGGCACGGAGAGGAGCACGCCGCCGGCCACGACCGTCGCGGCCAGCGGGTGGACGGGCGAGCGCCCCGGCGGCCCCAGCCGGGCCAGGGCCACGGCGGCCACGCCGACGACGGCCACCAGGGCGACGGCCTGCCGGCCCGTCCCGGCGTCCCCGTCAGTGAGCTTCCCGAACGTCGCCGCCAGGTCG
>DASWMK010000078.1 GCA_036399815.1 Acidimicrobiales bacterium | reverse complement strand
CAGTCGCGTCGGCCGCCCCGCCGTCGGGCGGGCCCCGGCCCCGCTGGTGGTCGGTGGCCGCCGTGGCCCAGCGGGTGCTGGCCCTGGCCGCGCTGGCCGGGCTGGTGTGGCTCGTCGCGCTGTTCGCGCTGGAGTGGCTGCGCCTGCCCGACCCGCCCCTGCCCCGCCTCGGGGAGCTGCCCGTCCCGACCGTGCTGCTCGTCGGCGGCGCCGTCGCCGGCCTGCTGCTCGCCTGGGTGGCCCGCCGGCTGGCCGCCGTCGGGGGGCGGCGGCGGGCCCGCCGGGCCAGGGCCCGGCTGGCCGAGGCCGTCGCCGCCGTCGCCGAGCGCCACGTGCTCGACCCCGTCCGGGCCGAGCTGGCCGCCCACGACGAGCTGTGCGAAGCCGTCCGCCGGGCCGCCCGCCGCTGACGCGGGCGCGGCCGGGCGATGGCGGCCACGCCGGGCGGGGGTGCCGCCCCGCTGCTGACCCGGCGCTCCGACCCGCCGGGCCATGCCGGCTCGCCGGGCGGGGGGCCGCCCGGGCGCTGACCGAGCTCCGACGCGTCGAGTGATCGCCGCCGGCCGCGCGGTGCAAGGCCGTCCGCGGGGCTGCCCGTCGCCGACCCGGCGGCGGCCGGCCGAGGCGAGCGGCCGTCGGACGCCGTCCGCCGGTGACCCGGGCGGCGGGCCGGCGTACGGTGCGGCGGTGGGCGATCGCATCCTCGACGAGTACCTCCGCCGCACGCCGGCGTCGGCGGCGGCCGCCGCCCGGGCCGAGCGGGTGATGCCCGGCGGCGACACCAGGGCCGCCGGCTGGCACCCGCCCTACCCGCTGATGGTCGTGCGGGGCGCCGGGCCGATCCTCACCGACGCCGACGGCAACGACCACTGGGACCTCTCCGGCAACTTCACCAGCCTGGCCCACGGGCACGCCTACCCGCCGATCGTCGAGGCCGCCGGGCGGGCCATGGCGGACGGCACGGCCTGGCCGGCCCGCAACGCCCACCAGGTGGCCCTGGCCGAGCGGCTGGTCGAGCGGGTGGCGTCGGTCGAGCGGGTGCGGTTCTGCAACTCCGGGTCCGAGGCCGCCATGCTCGCCCTGAACGTCGCCCGGCTGGCCACCGGCCGGCCCGGCGTGCTGATGGCCCGGTTCGGCTACCACGGCTCCCACGAGGCGTTCGAGGCCGGCACCTTCCCCGAGCGGCCCCACGTGCCCGGCGCCGACCACACGCTCCTCGCCGACCACGGCGACGCCGGCTCCTTCGAGCGGGCCCTGGCCGACCACGGCGACGAGGTGGCGGCCGTGTTCCTCGAGACGGTGATGGGCGTCGCCGGGATCGTGGCCCCGCCGCCGGGCTTCCTCGACCGGGTGGCGGCCGCCGCCCGCCGGGCCGGCGCCCTCCTCGTGCTGGACGAGGTGATCGCCTTCCGGCTGGCCACCGGCGGGGCGCAGTCGATCTTCGGGGCGAGCCCCGACCTCACCCTGTTCGGCAAGGTCGTCGGCGGCGGGTTCCCGGTCGGCGCCGTCGGCGGCCGGGCCGACGTGATGGCGCTGCTCGACCCGAGCACCGGCCGCCTGTTCCACTCGGGCACGTTCAACGGCAACCCGGTGACGTGCGCGGCCGGCCTCGTCTCGGTCGACCACCTCACCCCCGACCGCATCGACGCCATGGCCGCGCTGGCCGAGCGGCTGGAGCGGGGCCTCGCCGCCGGCGCGGCCGCGGCCGGCCTGCCGTTCTCGGACCGCCGCTGCGGGTCGCTCCTGAACGTGTGGTTCCTGCCCGAGCCGCCGCCGCCGTCGGCCCGGCGCGACGACGACGCGGCGATGACCGCCTTCCACCTCGCCGGCATGAACCACGGCCTGTACTTCGCGTCGCGCGGCATGCTCGCGCTGTCGACGGTGATGGACGAGGCCGCCGTCGACGAGATCGTCGAGCGGGCCGGCGACGCCATGGCCGACGTGGCCGCCGCCGTGCCGGCCGCTGCCGGCCGGCGCTAGCTGCCCGCGGCCTCCACCGCCTCAGGGCCCTCGCCGTCGGTCATGGCGGCCGCGATGGCCGCGCCCATGCGGGCGGCGATGGCGTCCCAGTGGTCGTGGCGCAGGACCTCGGCGGTGGCCGCCCGGCGGGCCGCGGGGTCGACGTCGAGCGCCCGGCGGCAGGCCGCCGCGAACGACGGGCCGTCGTCGGCCAGGTCCACCCAGGCGGCGTGGTCGGCGACCACGTCGGGGACGCGCGTGGAGACCACCGGCAGCCCGGCGGCCAGGTACTCGAGCGTCTTCGTCGGGCTGATCGACCGCGTCGCCTCGTTCAGCGCGAATGGCATGAGGGCCACGTCGAACCCGGCCATCACGCCGGGCAGCTCGTCGTAGCGGCGGGGCCCGGCCCAGCGGAGGTTGGACGCCTGCGGCAGGTCGGCCTCGTCGATCTTGCACACCGGGCCGACGATCTCCACGTCCCAGTCGGGCAGGGCGGCGGCCAGGTCGGCGACGAGCCCGAGGTCGAGCCGCTCGTCCACGACGCCGACGTAGCCGGCGACCGGCCGCTCGCGGCGGGCCGGGCGCAGCCCGACGGCGGACGCGTAGTGCTCCGGCTCCACCCCGCTCGGGAAGCAGTGGACCCCGGTCCTGCGCACGGCGGCGACGCCGGCGTGCAGCGACCGCCCGCCGGTGAACACGACGTCGGCGGCCCGCAGCGCGGCCCGGTGCCGCAGCCGCAGCTCGGGGGCGGCGCCCTTGAACGAGGCCAGGTCGTCCATCACGTCGTACACGAGCACGTCGTGCTCGATCCGCTGGGCGAGCGGCAGGGCCATCGCCGTGTACAGCCACACCACCCGGCCGGGGCGGGGCGGGAACAGGTCGGCCACGGCGTCGGCGTAGCCCGCCGCGCCCGGATCGTTGAAGCCGGCCCACCGGGCCGGGCCGGGGACCTGCCACCACACGCGGGTGACGGCCCCGTCGGGCGCCGTCGTCAGGCGGGGGGCGTCGACGCCGTCGGTCGGCATCGGCTCCTCGACGAACCACGTGGGCACGTCGCGGCCGAGGCGGGAGACGAGGTGCTGGGGGCGCTGCCACACCCACGTCCAGCGCAGGTGGGACAGGACGACCAGCTCGTCGTAGGCGGGCACGGCGACCTACCTGATCCCGTCGCCGGCGGCGCCCTCGCCGCGCGGGATCCACGTCGTCTCCGGCTCGCCCGACAGCACGTGGTCGACCCACTCGACCCCCTGCATGCAGGAGTGGTCCATGTTCCCGATCTCGTAGAGCCAGGCCCCGAACCGGCCGCGCGACCAGATGCCCTGGGACCGCAGCCACGGCTGGATCGCCCCGAGGGCGGCGTCCCTCGTGGTCGTCGGCACCGGGTAGGTCATGTCCGGCGAGCACCGCCACGTCGTGACGACCCGGCCCCGGTCCTCCTCGGTCATGAGGCCGGTGCGGACGAGGCCGTCGACCACGTCGTGCACGATCGTCGCCTCGTCGGCCGGCTTGTGCGGCGACCGCGACGTCTCGGTGAGGAACAGGGTCTGGTCGGGCTCGGGCGTGAGGTGCGGCGAGTAGTTCGACAGGTAGGTGACCCGGTAGAACGGCACGTCGGGCTCGGGGAAGTAGATCCAGTTCTTGCTCGTCCCGGCCGGGCGGTCCACGCCGACGCCGACGATGTGGCTGCCCGACCACTGGAGCCCGCCGACGGCCCGGCGGACGGCGTCGGGCACGCCCTCGGTCCGCTCGACCAGCCGGTTCAGCGGCATCGTGTTGAGCAGCACGTCGTAGGGCCAGCGCCGGCCGTCGGCGGTGCGGACCTCCCTGGCCGCCGGGTCCACCGCCACGACCGGGCACTCCAGCTCGATGAGGTCGGCGAGGGGCTCGGCCATCTTCCGGTACAGGAACCCCGTGCCGCCCCGCAGCGGGTAGCGGAAGCTGTTGTTCGGCCCCCAGGACACCTCGGGCTGGTCGAACAGGATGTTGCGCAGGACGGCCTCGACGTCGACCACCGACACCCGCTCGCCGATCCAGTTGAACGACATCAGCTCCGCCGGCGTGGCCCAGACCTTGAAGTTGTAGGGCCGCATGAAGTGCTTGGTCATGCCCGCCCCGAAGACCTGCTCCATCCACTCGGCGAAGTTCGTGGGCGGCGGCGCCGGCGTGCGCTGCGCCTCGATCAGGCCCATCACGCACTCGAGCACGGTGGCCGGCTCGAGGTCCTTCACGTTGTTCTGGAACGGGTACGGGATGTACCGCTGCTCCATCCACACCCACGCCTCGCGGCGCAGGACCGTGTAGTCCTCGCCCATGAGGCCGTCGACCAGCCGGTCGTAGTAGTCGTAGTGGCTGAACATCACGTGGCCGCCGATGTCGTAGGTGAACCCGGCGTCGTCGGTGAACGACGTCGCCAGGCCGCCGACGTAGTCGTTGGCCTCCAGCACCACCACGTCCTCGAAGCCGAGCTCCCTGAGGCGGTGCGCGGCGCCGAGCCCGGTCGGGCCGGCACCGATGACGACGATCCTCGCAGGCGGTGCTCCCAGCATCCGCCACCTGCTACCCCCGGCGAGCGGGGGTAGTCACTCACGCGGTGCGTGGCGGCGCCGACACGTAGCCGGTACGGAAGCGTCGCTCAGCGAGGGCGCGGCGACGCCGTGGGGAGGGACGATGAGCCACGCACACGATGCCGACCGGCCGCGCCTGTCGCGCCGGCGCCTGATGACGACCGGCGCGGCCGCGCTCGCGGGGGTGGCCGCCGGCCTCCCGGCCGTGGCCGGCGCCGCGACGGGGGCCCGGTGGACGAGCCGGGCGACGTGGGAGCCGCTCGTCGGCACCCCGGTGACGGTGTGGACGGAGGGCCGGGCGGTGCGCCTGCGCCTGGCCGCCGTGCGGGACCTGCGGGGCCGCTCGTCGACCGCCGCCCCGCTCGCCGCGAGGGACGACGCCTTCGTGCTCGTGTTCGACGGCGACGCCGACGCCGACCTCGCCGGCGGCGTCTACCGCGTCCACGCCGGCCGCGCCGGCGCCTTCGACGCGCTCGTCGTGCCGACGCGGACGCGGGCCGGGACGACCCGGCACGCGCTCGTCGTCAACCGCGCCTGACGCGCGAGCCTCTCGCCCGTGAGCGACCTCCGGGCCCTGCTGGCGCACGCCGCCTCCCTCGCCGCCGACCACCGGGCGACGGTCGGCGACCGGCCCGTCGCCGCGCCGGCGTCGCTCGACGACCTGCGCGCCGCCCTCGGCGGCGACCTCCCCGACGGGCCCACGCCGGCCGCCGACGTGGTCGAGCACCTCGTCCGCGGGGCCACGCCCGGGCTGACGGGCTCGGTCGGCCCCCGCTACTTCGGGTTCGTGGTCGGCGGGGCGCTCGACGCCGCGACCGCGGCCGACGTGCTCGCCACCGGCTGGGACCAGGTGGCGTTCAACCCGTCGACCTCGCCCGCCGCGGCGATCGCCGAGGAGGTCGCCGGCGGGTGGCTGAAGGACCTGCTCGGCCTGCCGGCCGGCGCGTCGGTCGGGTTCGTGACCGGCGGCCAGGCGGCCAACACGGCCGGGCTGGCGGCCGCCCGCCACGGCGTGCTCGCCGCCGCCGGGTGGGACGTGGAGGCCGACGGCCTCGCCGGCGCGCCCCGCGTGCGGGTGGTGGCCGGCGAGGAGCGCCACGCCACGATCGACCGCTCGCTGCGCCTCCTCGGCCTCGGCACCCGCGTCGCGGAGGCGGTGCCGGCCCGGCCCGACGGCGCCGTCGATAGCGCCCGCCTCCGGGACGTGCTGGCCGCCGGCCCGCCCGGCCCGACCATCGTCTGCCTCCAGGCCGGCAACGTGAACACCGGCGCCTGCGACGACCTGCGGGCCGGGTGCGAGGCGGCCAGGGAGGCCGGGGCCTGGGTCCACGTGGACGGCGCCTTCGGGCTGTGGGCCGCCGCCAACCCGCCCACCCGCCACCTCGTCGACGGCGTGGAGCTGGCCGACTCGTGGGCCTGCGACGGCCACAAGTGGCTGAACGTGCCCTACGACTCGGGCTACTCGTTCTGCGCCCACCCCGACGTGCACGCCGCGGCGATGACCTATACGGCCGCCTACCTGGTCGGCCAGGGCGACCGGGCCGGCCACAACCCGTCGGACTACGTGCCCGAGTCGTCCCGGCGGGCCAGGGGCTTCCCGACGTGGGCGGCGCTGCGGGAGCTGGGCCGGGACGGGGTCGCCGACCTGGTCGAGCGGTGCTGCCGGCTGGCCCGCCGGTTCGCGGCCGGGCTCGACGCCGCCGACGGGGTCGAGGTCGTCAACGACGTCGTGCTCAACCAGGTGCTGGTCGGCTTCGGCGACGACGACCGGGCCGACCGGGTCGTCGCCGCCGTCCAGCGGGACGGCACGTGCTGGCTGGGCGGCACGACGTGGCGGGGCCGGCGCCTGGTGCGCATCGCCGTGTCGAACTGGTCGACCACCGAGGACGACGTGGACCGCTCGGTCGACGCCATCCTCAGGGCGGCGGCGACGGCCTAGCGGCCGGCCCGGCTCACGCGCTCACCACGCCGTCCGCCACACCCGCCAGAGCGCCGACGGCTCGGTGGTCGGGTCGCCGTGGACGAGGAAGAAGTCGGCCGGGCCGCCCTCGTGGAGCACGCCGGCCTCGGGCTCGCCGAGGAGGATGCCGCCGTTGCGGGTGGCGGCGGCCAGCGCGTCGGCGGGCGGGATGCCGGCGGCCACCATCGTCTCGACCTCCCAGGCCAGCTGCCCGGCCCGGAGGGAGCCGCCGCCGAAGTCGGTGCCGGCGGCCAGGAGCACACCGGCCCGGTGGGCCAGGCGGGCCGACTCGTGGGCCCACTCCCGGCGGCCGGCGATGGCGGCCCTGCCCTCCAGCCCGGCGAAGCGGGGGAGGGTGGTGGTGCGGCCGAACGTCCGCCAGGACTCCAGCACGGCGAGGGTGGTGACGAGGGCGACGCCCTTGGCCGCCATCAGCGCGGCGACGTCGGCATCGAGCTGGAACCCGTGCTCGAGCGAGTCGACCCCGCCCTCCACGCCCTGGCGGGCGCCGGGCAGCAGCCCCGAGTGGGCGGTCACCCGCGCCCCCCGCTCGTGGGCGGCGGCCACCACCCGGGCCACCTCGTGGGCGGTGAACGGCGACGTGTCCCGGTCGGGCCCGTCGAGGTACAGCTTCACGAGGTCGGCGCCGTCGTCGAGCTGCTGCACGGCCGCCGCGAGCAGGCCGTCGCCGTCGTCCACGTCGAGGCCCAGCCCCTCGGGCAGCGCGCCCCGCCGGTTCACCCAGCACCCGGCGGCCCGGATGTAGGGGACGTCGTGGCGGTGCCGCCACCGGTCCCGCAGGGTGAGCGAGAGGGCCCGGTCGCGGCCGTGGGCCGGGTCGTGGCGGGCGGGGGCGCCCACGTCGCGCGCCCATCGCACGCCGGTGCGGCTGAGCAGGCGGGCGTTGTCCTCGGCCACGGCCTCGAGCACCTCGACCGGCTCGAAGCCCCGGTCGATCCAGTGGGCGCCGCCCGGCATCGTGAGGTGGCTGTGGGCGTCGACCATCCCGGCGACGGCCGTCGACCCGGCGCAGTCGACGACCTCGGCGTCCGGCCCAGGGTCCGGCTCGGCGTCGGTCGGCCCGATCCACGCGATCCGCCCACCGTCCACGACGATCGTCGTGTCCGTGCGAAGCTCGCCCCGGTCGTGGTCGACGACGGCCGTCTCGCGGTAGACGGTGCGGCCCATGGCCGGACCGTAGCCCCGCCAGGCCGAGGAGGCTCCCGTGGACCAGCTCGACCCGCTCGCCGCCTTCTCCCTCGAGGGCCGCGTCGCCGTGGTGACCGGCGCCAGCTCGGGCCTCGGCGCCCGCTTCGCCGGCGTGCTCGACGCGCTCGGCGCCACCGTGGTCGTCTCCGCCCGGCGGGCGGACCGCATCGAGGCGCTGGCCGCCGGCCTGGCCCGGGGCGACGCCGTCCCGGCCGACCTCAGCGTGGCCGGGGCGTCGGCCGCGCTGGTGGACACGGCCGTCGAGCGCCACGGGCGGGTCGACGTCGTCGTGGCCAACGCCGGCGTCGCCAACGTGACCCCGGCGCTGCGGGAGACCGTCGACCAGTTCGCCGACCTGCTCACCGTCGACCTCGTCGCCCCGTTCGAGCTCGCCCAGGCGGCCGTGCGCCACCTGCGGGCGGCGGGCCGGGGCGGGAGCGTGGTCATGGTGGCGTCGGTCGCCGCCATGGTGTCGTCGCCGCTGCTGCCCCAGGCCGGCTACGTGGCGGCGAAGGCCGGGCTGGTCGGGCTCACGCGGGAGCTCGCCGTGCAGTGGGCCAGGTACGGGGTGCGGGTGAACGCGCTCTGCCCCGGCATGTTCCCGAGCGAGATCACCGCCGCGCTGGTCGAGGACGAGGAGCTGCGGCGCCCGTTCGAGGCCGAGGTGCCGCTGCGCCGCTTCGGCCGGCCCGACGAGCTCGACGGTGCGCTCGCCTTCCTGGCCAGCGACGCCAGCAGCTACGTGACCGGCCAGGCGCTCGTGGTCGACGGCGGCGTGGCCCTCTGACCGCGCGCACGGCGACCGCGGCCGGGGCGGGGGCCTGATGGCCGCGGGCGTGTGGTCGCCCGAGCGGCGGGCGCTGACCGTCGGGCTCGTCGCCACCGTCACCCTCGTCGCCTTCGAGTCCCTCGCCGTCTCCACGATCGCCCCCGACATCGAGGAGGACCTCGGCGACCTCGCGCTCTACGGCTGGGTGTTCAGCGGGTTCTTCCTCGGCGGCCTGGTCGGCACCGTCCTCGGCGGGCGGGTCGTCGACCGGCGGGGCCCGGTGCCGGCCTACGTGGGCGGCCTCGCCCTGTTCGCCGGCGGCCTCGTGCTCGGCGGCCTGGCCCCGACCATGCTGACCCTGGTCGTCGCCCGCGTCGTGCAGGGCCTCGGGGCCGGCGCCGTCCCCGCCGTCGCCTACGTGACCGTCGGGCGGGCCTACCCCGAGGAGCTCCGGCCCCGGATGTTCGCCGTCACCTCCACGGCGTGGGTCGTCCCCGGCCTGGTCGGCCCGGCGATGGCCGGTGCCATCGCCTCGGCCACCACGTGGCGGGCCGTGTTCCTCGGGCTGACGCCGCTCGTCCTCGTGGCTGGCACCGTGACGGTGCGGGCCCTGCGCGGCTCGGTGGCCGACGACCCGCCGCCGGCCGCGCCGGCCGGGGCGGCCGTGGGCGGCGCCATCCAGGTGGCGGTCGGCGTCGGCCTCCTCACCGCCGGGCTGGCCGCCTCGCCGTGGTGGAAGGCGGCCGCGCTGGTCGCCGGCGGGGCGGCGGTCGGCGCGCCGGCCTTCGTCCGCCTCGTGCCCGCCGGCACGGTGCGCGCCGCGCCCGGCCTGCCCGCGGCCGTCCTCGCGCGCGGCCTGCTGACGTTCGCGTTCTTCGGCGCCGACGCCTACGTGCCGCTGGCCCTCACCGAGACGAGGGGCACGAGCACGACCGTCGCCGGCCTCGCCGTCACCGCCGCCACCCTGTCGTGGACGGCCGGCTCCTGGGTGCAGGAGCGGCGGGTGCTCGCCCTCGGCGCCCGGCGCATGGTGAGGACCGGGTTCGCCGTGCTCCTCGCCGGCCTCGGCGGCGCCGCCCTGTTCCTGTGGGACGGCGTGCCCCTCCCGCTCGCCGTCGTCGTGTGGGCGGCGGCCGGCCTCGGCATCGGCCTGGCGTACGCGCCGATCTCGGTGACCGTGCTGCGGGAGGCGCCGCCCGGCCGCACCGGCGAGGCGACGGCCGCCATGCAGCTGTCCGACGTGGTCGGCATCTCGCTCGGCACCGGCGCGGGCGGGGCGGCGATCGCCGTCGGCGACGCCGCCGGGTGGGTGCCCGCCGTCGGCGTCGGCCTCGCCTTCGGGCTCGCCGCCGCCGTCGGCGTCGTCGGCCTGCTCGTCGCCCGCCGCCTGCCCGGTCCCGTCCCCCGCTGACCCGGCCCGCGGCGCGGGGAGACCTCCCCATTGCTCGCGAATCGTGCCGAGGGTACGGTCGCTGACAAAAGGGGGGGCGATGACGGGCTTCGCGTTGGCGGTCGTGGCGTCGCTGGTGGCCGGCGCCGCCGGCGCCGCCGTCGCCCCGGGGGCGCCGGACCCCGGGTGGGGCGGGGACGGCGTGGTGGTGACCGACCTGGGGACGACCATCCCGCGCGAGGTGATCGTCCTCGACGACGGGCGGGTCGTGGTCGCCGGCTCCGACGGCAACCTCGGCGCCGTCCTCGTGCGGTACCAGCCCGACGGCCGGCTCGACCGCACCTTCTCCGGCGACGGCGTCGCCTGGGCCCGCTTCGGCGACGACTGGGGAACCTACGACGACGTCGCCGCGCTCCCCGACGGCTCGCTCGTCGCCGCGGGCTTCCTCGACCGCAGCGAGACGCTCGGGTGGGACGTCGTCGTCGCCCGGTACCGGCCGGACGGGTCGCTCGACCCGACGTTCGGCGCCGGCACGGGCTGGATCTCGCTGACGTGGGGGAACGTCGGGTCCGCCGAGGTGGCCGTGCAGGGCGACGGCCGGATCGTCCTGGCCACGGTGGGCCAGGGGCAGCTGGTGACGATGCGCCTCACCGTCGACGGTGGCCTCGACCCGACCTTCGGCGACGGCGGCATCGCCGAGCAGCCCGGCTCCGCGACCGGGCTGGTGGTGCTGCCCG
>DASWMK010000077.1 GCA_036399815.1 Acidimicrobiales bacterium | reverse complement strand
GGCGGGGCCGGCGCCGACGTCGTGCTCCCGGGACTCGGCGACGACCGGGTCGACGCCGGCGAGGGGATCGACGCCGTCGTGTTCGAGCCGTTCGTCGCCGGCGTGTCGGTGAACCTCGGCGAGCACCGGGCGACCGGGCAGGGGCGCGACCGGCTCACCGGCTTCGAGCAGGTCATCGGGACGGAGCGGACCGACGTGATCGTCACCACCGACGGCCCCGACCTCGTGAGCAGCCGGGCCGGCGCCGACCGCATCTGGACCCTGGCCGGGGACGACGAGGTCTACTGCGGCGGCGGGTGCGCGGTGCGGGCCGGCGACGGCGACGACACGGTGTTCGCCGACAACGGCCGCTCCCGCTGCGTCGGCGGCCCCGGCACGGACACCGTCGAGTGCGGCCGCACGATCGAGTGAGGCGCCGCCCGCCGGCGACGCCCCGGTGGCGGCCGGTGGGCTAGGAGGCGGCCCGGCGGGGGCGGTTCGACCGGCTCGTCTCCGTGCGGGGGACGAGGGTCGGGTTCACCTTCTCGAGCACGACGTTGCGGTCGATGACGCACTTCTC
The DNA here is from genome assembly GCA_036399815.1 of Acidimicrobiales bacterium. Lineage (NCBI taxonomy): Bacteria > Bacillati > Actinomycetota > Acidimicrobiia > Acidimicrobiales > Acidimicrobiales bacterium. The sequence continues at coordinate 7,851 of DASWMK010000077.1, read as the reverse complement.
GACGTCGGTGCGGCTCGGCAGGTCGTACATGACGTTGAGCAGCACCTCCTCCAGGATGGCCCGGAGCCCGCGGGCGCCGGTGCCCCGGAGCAGGGCCTGCTCGGCCACCGCCTCGAGGGCGTCGTCGGAGAAGGTGAGCTCCACGTCCTCGAACTCGAAGAACTTCCGGTACTGCTTGACCAGCGCGTTCTTCGGCTCGACGAGGATGCGGATCAGGGCCTCCTTGTCCAGGTTGGACACGGCCCCGATGACGGGCAGGCGGCCGATGAACTCGGGGATCAGGCCGAACTTCAGGAGGTCCTCGGGGAGCACCTGGGTGAGGATCGACCCGAGGTCCTTCTCGTTGGACCGCCGGATGTCGGCCCCGAAGCCCACGCCCTTGCGGCCGGCCCGGCTCTCGATGATCTTCTCGATGCCGGCGAAGGCGCCGCCGCAGATGAACAGGATGTTCGTCGTGTCGATCTGGATGAACTCCTGGTGGGGGTGCTTGCGGCCCCCCTGGGGCGGCACCGAGGCGGTGGTCCCCTCCAGGATCTTGAGCAGGGCCTGCTGGACGCCCTCGCCCGACACGTCGCGGGTGATCGACGGGTTCTCGCTCTTGCGGGCGATCTTGTCGATCTCGTCGATGTAGATGATGCCGGTCTCGGCCTTCTTGACGTCGTAGTCGGCGGCCTGGATCAGCTTGAGGAGGATGTTCTCGACGTCCTCGCCCACGTAGCCGGCCTCGGTCAACGCCGTGGCGTCGGCGATGGCGAAGGGCACGTTCAGCATCTTCGCCAACGTCTGGGCGAGGAGGGTCTTGCCACAACCCGTCGGCCCGATCAGCAGGATGTTCGACTTCGCCAGCTCGACGTCGGCCTCGTGGCCGCTCGCCCCGCCGAACTGCACCCGCTTGTAGTGGGTGTAGACGGCGACCGAGAGGATCTTCTTGGCGTGCTCCTGGCCGATGATGTAGTCGTCCAGGAACTCCCGGATCTCACGCGGCTTGGGCAGCTCGTCGAAGCGCAGCTCGGAGGTCTCGGACAGCTCCTCCTCGATGATCTCGTTGCAGAGATCGATGCACTCGTCGCAGATGTAGACGCCGGGACCGGCGATCAGCTTCTTCACCTGCTTCTGCGACTTGCCGCAGAAGGAGCACTTCAGGAGCTCCCCGCCGTCACCGAACTTGGCCACGTTCTCCCCCGGTTCGTGTTCGATCAGCTGATGGCGGCGATGGGCCCGGTGGCGGCGATCTCCCGGGCAGTGATCACTTCGTCGATGATGCCGTAGTCCCGCGCCTCGGCCGCGCTCATCACGAAGTCGCGGTCGGTGTCCTTGTGGATGCGCTCGACCGGCTGGCTGGTGTGCTCCGAGAGGATCTGCTCGAGGAGCGTCCGCATGCGCAGGATCTCCTTCGCCGCCAGCTCGATGTCGGCCGCCTGGCCGGCACCGCTCCCCCACGGCTGGTGGAGGAGGATCCTCGCGTGCGGCAGGGCCAGCCGCTTGCCCCTCGTGCCGGCGGCCAGGAGGACGGCGGCCGCCGACGCCGCCTGGCCGAAGCAGATGGTGGTGATGTCCGGCTTCACGTAGCGCATCGTGTCGTAGATCGCCAGCAGTGCCGTGATGTCGCCACCCGGGCTGTTGATGTAGATGTTGATGTCCTTGTCCGGGTTCTCGGACTCGAGGTGCAGGAGCTGGGCGCAGATCAGGTTGGCCACCGTGTCGTCGATCGGCGTGCCCAGGAAGATGATGTGCTCCTTCAGGAGCCTGGAGTAGAGGTCGAACGCCCGCTCACCCCGGTTCGTCTGCTCGACGACCGTGGGCACCAGGTAGTTGCGGATCTCGAAGCTCACCCTGCGGGCCTTCCTGTTCCTTCGTCCTCGTCGGTGGGCGCGCCACCGGTCTCGTCCGCGTCGTCGGTCGACGTCGGTTCCTGGAGGTCACGCCGGTCGATCGGCCGGCCCGCCTCGTCGACGATCTCGACCCGCTCCACGAGCCAGTCGAGGGCCTTGCCGTTCCTGATGTCGGAGCGTACCGCGGGGAGTTGGTCACCGCGCTCCAAGCGACGCCTGACCGTCTCGGGCTTCTCCCCGACCCTCGTGGCCATCATGGCGATGGCCTGCTCGAGGTCCTCGTCGGTGGCCTCGAGCCCCTCGGCGTCGGCCACCGCCCGGAGCCCGAGGTCGACCTTGACCGCCCTGGTCGCCACCTCGCGGAGCTCGTCGCGCAGGTCGTCGGGGCGCTTGCCGGTCGCGTCCAGGTACTGCTGGAGGTCGGCGCCCTGGGCCGACAGGCGCATGGCGAGGTCCTGGAGGCGCTGCTGCATCTCGGCCTCGACGAGGGCCTCGGGGACCTCCTCGTCGACCAGCCCGGCGAGGGCGTCGGACACCTTCTCCCGCAGCGCCATCTGGGCCGTGCCCCGCTTGATCCGACCGAGCCGGGTGGCGATGTCCGCCCGCAGCTCGGCCAGGGTCTCGAACTCCGACGCCTCGTTCGCCCACTCGTCGTCCAGGTCGGGCAGCACCCGCTCCTTGACGTCCTTCACCAGCACCGAGAAGTCGAGCGTGCCCTCGCCCTGGGGGTGCGGCGCCCCGAACTTCAGGATCTCGCCCGGTCGGGTGCCCCGCAGCTGCTCGTCGAGCTCGGGGACGAGCCCGCCGCTGCCGACCTCGTAGGACTCGTCGTCGACCTCGCGGAGGACCTCGACGCCGGAGCGGACGGTCATGTTGACGGTGACGAAGTCCCCGTCCCTCGCCGGCCGCCCGACCTCCTGGAGCTCGCCGAACTGGCTGCGCAGGCGGTCGACGTAGCGGTCGACCTCCTCGTCGGTGACGGCCGGGTCGTCGAGGACGACGCGGAGGCCGCCGTAGCCGGGGACCTGGACCTGGGGCCGGACCTCGACGACGGCGTCGAACTGGACCGGGCCGTCGTCCTCGCCGGCGGTGATGTCGATCTCCGGCGGGGCGATGACGTCGATGTCCTCGTCCCGGACGGCCTGGGCGTAGTACTCGGGGAGGGCGTCGCGGAGCGCCTCCTGGCGGGCGACGCCGGGGCCGAGGCGGGCCTCGAGCAGCCGCCGCGGCGCCTTGCCGGGACGGAAGCCGGGGATGCGGACCTCCCTCGCGATCTTCCGGAAGGCGGCGTCCACGGCCCGCTCGAACTCGGCGGCTTCGACCTCGACGGTCAGCTTGACCTTGTTCCCCTCGAGCGGTTCGACGCTGGTCTTCACAGTGCGGCGAGTGTACCGGCGCCTCCGGGGGCGGCCTCGCCGTTCGCCGGCCGGGGCCGCGGGTAGCGTTTGGGCGACCGGGGAGTGGCGCAGCGGTAGCGCACCTGCTTTGGGGGCAGGCGGTCGGCGGTTCAAATCCGCCCTCCCCGACGGCCCGGGCCCGGACCCGCGGGTGTAGCTCAATGGCAGAGCCCCAGCCTTCCAAGCTGGTGATGCGGGTTCGATTCCCGTCACCCGCTCCCCGCCGCCGGGCGGTCGGCATCGGCGCCGCCGCCCGCCAGACTGCCGGCATGGCTGCCGACGTCACCGTCACCCACCGCCCCGACCACCGGCGCTTCGAGGCCGAGGTCGATGGCCACGTGGCCGAGCTGGTCTACCGGGTCGACGGCGACCACCTGCTCGTCCTCCACACCGGCGTGCCCGGCCCGGTCGAGGGCAGGGGCGTGGGCGGCGCGCTCGTGCGGGCCGCCGCCGAGCACGCCGCGGCGGCCGACCTGGCGGTGGTCCCGCTGTGCTCGTTCGCGGCGGCCTGGCTGCGCCGCCACCCCGACGTCGCCGCCAGGGCCCGGGTCGCCGACCGCTAGACGCGGCGGTGCCCCGCACGTGGCGTGCGGGGCACCGTCAGAAGCTGCGGGGTGGAGCGGTCCTACACGAGGCTGCGCCGGCGGTTGCCGGTGACCGCCCGGTAGATGGCGAGCAGGATCATGGCCCCGACGATGGCGGTGAGCCAGGTGCTGATGTCGAAGAACTCGTCGAGCGGGTCGGCGTCGAACAGCGCCGCCGCCAGGAACCCGCCCAGCAGGGCGCCGACCACACCGATGGCCATGGTCACGATGATGCCGCCCGGGTCGTCGCCCGGCATGACGGCCTTGGCGATGGCGCCGGCCAAGAGCCCGAGGATCAGGAATGCGATGATGCCCACTGTGTGCTGCCTCCTCTGTGGGGGCGCCCATAGCCCCGCTTGGTGACAGCAGGATGCCCACGCTTCGCGTTCGCCATTCCTCCTTGCCCCCGGCGAGGGCGGACGCACGTTCGCGCATGGCGCGGTCGCCGTGCGGGTACTCGACGCACATGCCGACCTGGAGCGTGGTCGAGTCCACGGTCCCGACCGACGGGGCGAGAGCCGAGCTGATCTGCACCACGGTCGCCGGCGTCGCGGCGGCCGGGGGCGGCCTGGAGGAGGCGCTCCAGCGGCTGATCCCGCTGGCCCTCGGACGGGCGGACCTGATCCAACTGGCCCACCGCAGCTGCACCGCCTACCTGAGGGCCCACCCCGACGACGCGGTGTGGCGAAGGACCGCCCACCTGCTCGAGCGGTCCCTCACCACCGGCATCTTCGACGCGTAGCCCCGCCCGTCAGGCGCCGACCGCGGCGTACTGCGTCGGCGCCCGCCCGCGCCCGGTGTGGTCGGCCGCCGGGCCCAGCTTCTCCACCCTGCCGCTCTCGACGAGCTCCTCGACCGCCTTGCGCACGGTCGCCGGGCTGCCGCCGGCCCGCTCCATCACCTGGCCGAGCGTGAACGGGCCCTTCAGGGTGAGGACCTGGCGCTTGATCTCGTCGGTGGGCACGGCCTTGGCCCGCTGACGGGGCGCCCCTCCCGCGGCCGCGCGGCGGCCGGCCCCCCGGCCCCGGCCGCGACCCCGGCCACCGCCGAAGCCGACCTCGAAGCCCGCCTCGGCGAGCGCGTCGTCGGGGACGCCGAGCTCCCGGAAGGCGCTGGCGCCGATGCCCTGCTCGTCGGCCCACGCCTTCGCGTGGCGGACGAAGCCCTCGCGGAACTGGCCCTCGTCGACCGCCCTGGCCCGCTCGAGCTCGGCGAGGGCCCGCAGCTTCTCGATGGGGTCCTTCGCCTTCTCGGCCTCGGCCGTGAGTGCCTTGATCCGGGCCTCGTCGCGAAGGCTGTCGGGGTCCGTCAGGTACATCAGATAGAGCCGGACGGCCCCCTCGCCCGTCGGCTGCTGCGATTCACCCTTTGCCACGTCGTCTGCCTCCTGGGGTTTCGGCAACATCGCCGGGTTCAGAAGTTACCGCCAACGCGGCCGCGGGACGCGCATGTCGACAAATCGAAGATCGTTTGAACGGTGTTCGCCAGAAGTGCCCGAATCGTGCGCCGCCGGTTGGTGGTGATATCGGGTGATTGTTGGGTCAATCGTCGCCGACGTGGGGCGCCATGCGCGTCATGACCGTTCGCAGGCCCTTGCCCACGTGGTCGAGCACCGTTCTCACGTCATCGCCGGCGGCGATGCCGTCGGCGAACCTCGCCGCCTCGTCGAGTCGTTCGCTGAATCGGATCCAGGCCGAGCGCCGGTGCGGTAGCAGGAAGCTCGACCGATAGGCCAACTGGAAGTTCGGCCCGGCGTTGAGCCCAGGGTGCTCCGGACCGATCGGCAGCTCGGATAGGAGCAAACCGAGCGGCTTGATGGCCGAGAACATCAGCCCGACGGCGGCGTTGGCGAGCTCCCGCAGTTGGTCGTCGCTCTCCTCGCCGAACGCGAAGTAGCGAACGATCATCTGGAGGATGAGGTCGTAGACGACGTTGAACAGATCGGTGACGGCGGCCGTGAGCGGGTCGGTGATCGTGATGTCGGGCATCACGCCGTCGGCCGGGCGCACGGCGCCGGGCGCGACCGGGTGGGCCGGCTCGAAGCGGGGGTCGGCGGCCCGCATGGCCTGGTACTCCTCGAGGACGGCGAGGAAACGGCCGTAGTGGGCCTTCGACCAGTCGCCCCTCGCCCCCTCGCCCTGCTCGACGATCCGGGCGATCGCGCCTCGCGCCGCGGCCAGGTTGGTGAGGGGCACGAGGTCGGGCCAGCCGAACGACGCCGGCGTCGCCTGGGCCCGGTGGGGCCCGATGAAGAGCATGTCCTCGCCCAGGTCGGCGGCGAGGTCGACGAGCCCCCGCTCGATCGACCGGTAGAGGTGCCCGACCGTCGAGAACTCCTGGGCCCACGGGACGATGTCGGTCTCCGACATGATCGGCAGCGCCGGGCCGGTCGGCACGAACCCCTCGGCGTCGGCCAGCTCCATCCCCTCCGGGCGCTCGAGGAACAGCATGTGGCGCAGCGCCCGCTCGCCGAAGCCGACGAGGGCGATCTGCACGCCCGCCGGGTAGCCCTTGGCCTGGTGGGGCAGGTGGGGCCGGCTGACGTAGGGCGCCGACCCGACGGCGCTCAGCAGGTTGTTGACGAGCGCCCAGTGGAGCATCTCCTCGGCCGCCACCCGCAGGATGACCGACCGCCACCGCTCGACGGCCTCGAGGTGCTCCGCGGGGAGCCCGTCGTCCGGGCGCGTCTTCAGGCTGAACGCGGCGTAGAGGTACTCGCACATGAGCCCGTGCTCCAGCTCGGCGGCCAGGCAGAGCAGGTAGGTGAGCTCCTTGCGGTTGGCGACGACGATGGGCGGCTCGGCGGGCACGCCCTCAACCTACGCGGGGCGCGGCTCGAGGATCACGACCGGGATGTCGCGGTCGGTCCGGCGCTGGTAGGCGGCGTACCCGCGGTAGGCGGCGACGATCCGCGGCCACAGCTCGGCCTTCTCGTCCTCGGTCGCCACCCTGGCCCGCAGCTCGCGCGTCCGGCCCTCCATCGTCACCACGACGTCGGGGTGCTCGCGGAGGTTCAGGAACCAGGCCGGGTGGCGGCGGTCCCCGCCGAACGAGGCGACGAGGACGACCTTGTCGCCGTCGACCACCGGCGCGGTGAGCATCGTCGACCGGCGCTTGCCCGTCTTCCGCCCCGTCGTCTCGAGCAGCACCACCGGCATGCGCCCGGCCGCCCGAGCACCCGCCCCTTGGTCGCCTTGAACACCGCCTCGTGGGCGCCCGTGAACAACCGGAAGGTGACGTCCTTCGCCCGCTCCGCTGCCGAGGTCATCTCGTCTCCTGGTCCTGGCGGTCGTCGATGCGCTCGGCCGGGAAGGCGCCGGAGTCGGTGTCGCCGGTCGACCAGTCGAAGTTCTTGTCGAGGTGGTCCATGTCGCCGAGGAGGCGGCCGTCGTCGGTGAGGTCGACGACGGGGACGACCGCCACCGGCTCGACCCCGTCGACCTCGCCGACGGCATGGCGGCGCAGGGTCGGCCCGAACAGCGACGTCACGCTGGCCAGCACGGCCTGGTGCTGGTGGGCGAGGAAGCAGCGGGCGCCGTCGGTGATGCGCTGCACGTGGTCGTCCAGGGCCAGCAGGTCGAGCTCGGCGCCCTCCGACCGGGAGAGCCGGTCGAGGATCTCGGCGATGGCCATGCCGTCGCCCTTGCACGGCATGCACTGGCCGCAGGACTCGACGGCGAGGAACCGCGACACGCCGGCCGCGAGGGCGACGGGGTCGGTGGCGTCGTCGAGGACCACGAACGCGCCGGCGCCGAGCGCGCTGCCGGCCGCCTGGAGGTCCTCGTGGGTGGCGGGCGTGCCCAGCGCCGCTTCGCGCAGCAGCGCGCCCGAGACGCCGGGGAGCACGGCGACCACCCGCCGGCCCTCCCCCGCGCCGCCGCCGACCGCCTCGATCACGTCGATCACGGGCGTGCCGAACGGGAGCTCGCCGACGCCGGCCCGGCGGACGGCGCCGCTCACCGTGCACAGGAACGTGCCCGGGCAGGCGGCCGTGCCGACGGCGCGGTACCAGTCGGCGCCGTTGGCCAGGATGCCGGG
>DASWMK010000076.1 GCA_036399815.1 Acidimicrobiales bacterium | reverse complement strand
GACAGGTCCTCGGCGAGGCCGAGGGCCTGGGGGACGATGGCGAGGTGGGCCCAGCCGAAGTCGGCCGGGTCGTCGCCGGGGAAGCCGTCGCCCCACCGCAGCTCGCCGTCGTCGGGGCGCTCCCAGCCGCACACCAGGTTCAGCAGGGTGGTCTTGCCCGAGCCGGACGGCCCGACGACGGCGACCATCTCGCCCGGCTCCAGCAGGAACGACACCTTGCGCAGGGCGGCGACCTCCTCGGCCGCCCGCCGGTAGGACTTCGACACCTCGTCGACGACGAGCACGGGCGGCCCGCTCACGCCAGCGCCCTCGCCGCCGTGTGGCCGTGCTCCAGGCGCACCTGGTGGTCGGCCACGCCCATCACGTTCGGGTCGTGCGAGGTCACGACGACGGTCACCCCGAGGTCGCGGAGGTCGAGGATGGCCTGGAGCAGCCGGCGGCCGGACTCGACGTCCAGCTCGGCGGTCGGCTCGTCGGCGAGGATCAGCTGGGGCCGGCCGACGGCGGCGGTGGCGAAGGCCAGCCGCTGCTGCTCGCCGCCCGACAGCTGGACCGGCCGGTGGTCCAGGCGGTGCTCCAGGCCGAGGGCGTGGAGCAGGGTGTCGCCGTCCTCCGCCCGCCGCAGCCCCCGCAGGCGGGCGGCCATCGTCACGTGCTCCTGCACGGTCAGGTAGGGCAGGAGGTTGTCGGCCGGGTTCTGGAACACGTAGCCGATGATGCGCCGCCGGAGCCCCCGCCTGGCCCGCTGGCCGAGGCCGTCGACCTGCACGTCGCCGATGCGGACCTCGCCCTCGTCGGGCTGGTCCATGAGGGCGAGGATGCGCAGCAGCGACGACTTCCCGGCGCCCGACGGCCCGACGATCGTGCTCAGCCGGCCGGTCGGGAAGCGGGCGTCGACGGCGGCCAGCGCGCTCACGTCGCCGGTGGCCGTCACGTACACCTTGGTCACCCCCCGGCAGGAGGCGGCGTCGTTCGGGTCAGGCACCAAGGCGCAGCACCTCCGCGGCGTTGGTCCGGTCGGCCGAGCCCTGGGCGGCGCGCGCCCCGAGCCAGGCCACGAACAGGGTGGCGGCCAGCACGGCCGCCAGCACGAGGTAGGGCAGCCGCAGCAGCGGCACGGGCGGCACCTGGGGCAGCGGGTCGACCTTCCCGTAGACCATCCAGGCGGCCAGGCAGGCGAGCACGCCGCCGATCACCGAGCCGACCACGAGCGTGGTCAACAGCTCGACCAGCAGCGACCAGCGGTGGGCCCGCCGCGACAGCCCCATCCGGCGCAGGAACGCGTACGAGACCTTGCGGGACCGCTGGCGGGTGTCGAGGTAGAGCAGCAGGCCGCCCACGGTGATCAGCCCGGCGATCACGCCGAGGGACTGCATGAACCCGAACGCCCACGACACCGTGGCGAACGAGGACTGGTCGGCCACCGCCGACGTGGAGTACGTGAACCGCACCTGCACGCCGGCCCGGTCGAGCTCGGCGAAGAAGTCGTCCGGGTCGCCCCTGAACCACAGCTCGATGCTCGGGGTGGCGCCGAAGGCGGCCAGGCTGCGCTGGTCGACCACGACGAGCGGGCGGGCCGGGCTCATGCCCGGGAACACGTCGACGTCGGCCACCCGGTCGATCTGGAGGTCGGGAAGGGTGCGGTCCCGGAAGCCGACGACCGACCCCTCGGGCAGCGCCCCTCCGGCCACGATGGCCGGCACCGGCTGGCCGCTGGCCGGGTCGACCGGGGCCAGCCGGTCGAGCAGCGACCCGAGCGAGGCGCCGGAGAAGCTGGCGTCCCAGAAGGCGCCGTCCGGGAACGTCGTCGGGTCGACGCCGATCACGTCGACGTCGTCGCCCTGCTTGAGCCGCCACACCTTGGTCGCCGACCCGGCCAGCGCCTCGGGCACGGGCTGGTCGCCGTTCAGGTTGACGGCGGCGTCGCCGCCGACGGCCACCCTGGCCTTCGCGGCGAGCGTGGTCTGGAGGGACCGGGTGAGCGCGGCCGCGTAGACGAGGACGCCGACGGCCATGGCCGACGCCGCCACCAGGATCACGGCCACCCGCGGCGCGCTGCCGAGGCGCCGGGCGGCGAGGTAGAGCCAGTCCGGCCATGAGGTGCCGCGGCGGCGGAGGCGGCCGAGGACGAACACGAGCACCCGGCCGGCGAGGGCGACGGTGCCGACGACGAACAGCAGCGGGAAGGCGAGGGCCAGCAGGTCGATTCGGGGCACGTCGGCGCCGCGGGCGACGGGGACGCCCTCGATGCCGATGCGGCGGTAGGACCAGGCGGCCAGGGCCAGCACGCCGAGCTCCCACGGCACCTTGCCCCGCCACGACGCCCTGGCCCCCACCGGCCGGGTCGACAGGTTCCTCGCCCGCAGGCCGGCGACCACGCCGAGGAGGACGACGCCGACCACGAGCGCCACCGCCGTGCGCCGGAGGGAGTCGCCCACGGCCGGGCGGTCGACGAGCGTGGTCGGCCCGAGCAGCTTGACGACGACGAGGGCGAGGCCCCACCCGGCGGCCACCCCGACGACGGCCGGCAGCAGCATCTCGAGCGCCGCCTTCACGCCGATCGCCGCGCCGCCCACTCCCCGCGCCGCCAGCATGACGACCTCGGTGCGGCGGCGGTCCACCCAGTACGTCCCGGCCGCCAGCACCAGCACGGAGGCCGTGAGCACGCCGGCCACGGCCACCGGCTCCACGGCGCCGCGGAGGGCGGTGATGATGGCGTTCGACCGGGTGGCCACGAACGGCAGGGTGCTGAGCATCTCGGGGAAGAAGGCCTGGTCCTCCTCGGCGATGCCGACCGCCGTCGCCACCTGGCGGGGCACGGCCTGGAGCTCGTCGACCACGTGCTCGGCCTGGTCGACGGTGAGCCCGTCGGGCTCGAGGGGCAGCTCCCAGGTCGCCTCGCCGGCCAGGTCCACGGCGCCGACCATGTCGACCCACGTCTGACGATCGGTGAGGACGACGGGCGGCGGGCGGTCGCCGATGCCGCCGGCCGGCTGGAGGATCTGGCGCTGCGAGCACCAGTACGGCTCGAGCTCCTCCTCGGCCAGGTCGTGGTACACGCCGGTGACGGTGAGCGGCGCGCTCTGCCCCGACCACCGGACGACGAACGGGTCGCCGGGGTGGAGGCCGAGCTGGCCGGCCGTCGTGTCGGTGATCCAGACGCCCTCGGGGTCCTCGCCCGGCGCCGGCGCGTCGCCCTCCACCACCTCGACGTGCTCGAGGGCGTGGGACCGGAAGGCGACCTGGGCGCCGACCGACTCCTGGGCGGTGGCGGTCTCGTCCCTGGCCAGGTCCACGGCCGGCGTGAGCAGCGTGAGCACCCGGTCGCCGACGTGGTCGATGCGGTCGGTGGCCTGCCGGACCGGCTCCTCGAGGTTCGGGAAGTAGCCCTGGAAGTTCATGGTGCCGCCGGTCGTCCACTGGCAGCGCTCGGCGACCTGGTCGGCCAGCGCCCGGTTGCCGCCCGACGACAGGAACAGCGGCGGCGCGGCGATCGCCGCCCCGAGGACCATCAGGCCGCCGGCCACGGCGGCCAGCACGGCCGGCTGGCGCAGCAGCAGCAGCGGCGCGCGGGTCCACGGTGCGGTGCGGAGGGCCGAGGAGCCCCGGGCCCGACCTTGCGACACGTTCGCCTCCCTTGCTCGGTCGCGGGCGGCGGTCCCCCCTCCGAGGACCGGCCGTCGGCGCACCTACACCGTCGGACCGGCTGCGGTTCCACCCGGCCCTCGCCCCTTCGCGGTGGGCGCTCCCGGCGGCCGCCCGCCTACTCGCCGTCCCGGCGGGTGACGAGCACGCACACGTCGTCGCCCCCGGCGAGGCGCACCCCGCGGAGCAGCTTCTGGCAGACCATGTCCGGCTCCTCGTCGCCGAGGGCGGCGACGGCGCCGGTGAGCCGGGCCAGCCCGTCGGTGAGGTCCTCGCCCCTGACCTCGACGAGCCCGTCGGTGTACAGCACGAGCATGCCGCCGGGCGGCAGGTGGTCGTCCTGGGCGACGAACTCGGTGGCGCCCGCGCCGACCGGGGGGTTCAGCGCGCCGGCCAGCAGGCGGGCGTCGCCGTCGGCCACGAGGACGGGCGGCGGATGGCCGGCCGACACCGTGGAGAGCGCGCCCGACGCCGGGTCGGCGACGGTGATGGCGAGGGTGGCGAAGGTGTCCCCGCCGAGCAGGGGCTCGCCGAGGGCGAGGGCCTCGGCCGGGGACAGCCCGGCCAGCAGCCAGGCGTGCACGGCGTTGCGGAGCTGGCCCATGGCGGCCGCCGCCCGCAGCCCGTGCCCGCCGATGTCGCCGACGACGAGCGCCACCCGCCCGTCGGGGAGGGGCACCACGTCGTACCAGTCGCCCCCCACCGCTGCCGACTCGGTGGCCGGCTCGTAGCACCCGGCCAGGGCGAGGCCGGGCACCACCGGGAGCCGCTCGGGGAGCACGGCCCGCTGGAGGGCCTCGGCGACCGTGTGCTCGCGCTCGTAGCGGGTGGCGTTCTCGAAGGCCACCGCCGCCCTCGTGGCGAGGTCCACGGCCAGGGCGACGTCCTCGTCGCCGAGGAGCCGGCCGGTCGTCGCCATCGACAGCACGCCGAACGTCGCCCGCGGCGTGGCGAGGGGGACGGCGAGCGCCGAGCGCAGGCCGAGGGCCCGCACCTCGTCCGCCACCTGCGGGTCGGGCAGCACGTCGACCCACCGCCCGGCGCCGCTGGCCAGCACCGGCCGGCCCGAGCGGTAGGCGATCGACGCCTCGGCGTCGGACTCGATCGGCACCGGGGCGAGGTCGAGCAGCGGGCCGAGGTCGACGGCCGGGTCGCGGTGGCGGGCGACGATGCGCCGCAGCATCCCCTCCTCGGGCACGAGCACGGTCGACAGGTCGGCCACGTGCTCGACGACCAGGCCGGCCAGCCGGGCCGCCACCTCCCGGGTGTCGAGCGACTCGGTGAGCGCGGCGGTCGCCTCGGCCAGGATCGTGAGCCGGGCGGAGGCCGCCCTGGCCTCGGTGACGTCCCGCACGACCACGCCGACGCCGAGCACCTCGCCGCCCTCGCCCCGCACCGGGTAGAAGTCGTCGATCCAGAACCGCTCCTCCTCGGGGTGGGCGGCGGTCGACCCCCGCAGCTCCACGCCGAGCACGGGCTCGCCGGTGGCCAGCACGTGCTCGACGGCCGGCCCGGCCACGCCGGCCAGCGCGGGGATGACCTCGTCGACCGTGCGGCCCACGTGCTCGGCCTCGGACCGGCCGTTGATCTCCTCGAGGCGGCTGTTGACCCGCACGAAGCGGCGGTCCCGGTCGAAGAACCCGAAGCCCACCGGCGCCGTCGCCATGGCGGTGGCCAGGAGGGCGGAGGTGGCCTCGGACGCCTGCAGGGCGAGGGCCCGGGCGAGGGCCGACGCCGTCACCGAGGCGATGCCGGTGACGAGGGCCCGGTCCTCGTCGTGGAAGGCCCGCGGCTCGGCGAAGTAGGCGGCCAGGGCGCCGAGCACGACGCCCTCGGCGACGAGCGGCACCACCGCCAGCGCGGCGTGGTGCACGCCGCGCTCGGCGAGGGCGGGGAAGCGGGCGGCCCGCTCCTGGGGCGACGTCAGCCACACCGGCTCTCCGGTGGCGATGGCGACGGGCACGGGCAGGCGGGCGTCGAGCGCGATGCGGCCGAGGGCGGCGACGGCGCCGTCGGCGAGGCCGTCGGCGGCGAGCCGCTCGGCGGCGGCGGTGTCGGCGAGCCCGTCGGCGGCGAGGTGGTCGGCGACGCCGGTGTCGGCGAGCCCGTCGGCGGCGAGGCGCTCGGCGACGCCCGTGTCGGCGAGCCCGTCGGCGGCGAGGTCGTTGGCGGCGACCGCGGTGTCGGCGAGGCCGTCGACGGCGAGGCGCTCGGCGACGCCGTCCGCCGGGCGGGCCAGCCACAGGCCGCCGCCGTCGGCCCCGGTCGCCCCCCGGGCGGCGGCCACGGCGACCGACGCGACCTCGGCCAGCCGGGGCGCCGCGGCCACGCGGGCGGCGACGTCGCGGAGCCGGCCGAGCGCGACCCGGTGCTGGTCGGCGGCCAGCCGCGCCGCCCTGGCCTCGG
>DASWMK010000075.1 GCA_036399815.1 Acidimicrobiales bacterium | reverse complement strand
GGTGCGGGAGAACGTCGCGCTGCCCGGCCGGCTGGCGCGCGGCCACCCGTCCGTGCCCGTCGACGACCTGCTGTTCGCGTTCGGCCTCGACCAGCTGGCCGCCCGCCAGCCGAAGGAGACCTCGCTCGGCGAGCAGCAGCGGGCGGCGGTGGCGAGGGCGCTGGCCCTGGAGCCGCGGCTGCTGCTGGCCGACGAGCCGTCGGCCCACCAGAACGCGGCGTGGGCCGAGGCCATCCTCGACGCCTTCCGGCGGGCGGCCGACGGCGGCGCCGCCTGCCTGATCGCCACCCACGACCCCCACGCCCTGCCCCGCATGGACCGGGTGCTCACGTTGCGGGACGGCGAGCTCGTCTAGATAGCGTCCCCGGCGTGCTCGACGAACGCATCCGCGCCCTCGCCGAAGGGCCCAACTTCGCCGCCTTCACCACGCTCCTGCCGGACGGCACGCCGATGACCCACGTCATGTGGGTGGCGGCCGACGAGGAGCACGTGCTGATCAACACCGAGGTCCACCGCCAGAAGTACCGGAACGTGCGGCGCGACCCGCGGGTGACGGTGACGATCATCGACCACGAGAACCCGTACCACTTCGCGGAGGTGCGGGGCACCGTCGTCGACACGGTCACCGGGCCGGAGGCGAGGGCCAGCATCGACGAGCTGTCGATGAAGTACGGCGGCCGGCCGTACCCGGAGGACAGCATCGAGAGCGAGCGGGTGATCCTCCGCATCGCCCCGAACCGCCAGCAGCACCGCGGGTAGCGGGGCGGTGGCGAGCGACCGCGACGTCGAGCGCGCCCTCGTCGTCGCCGCCCATCCCGACGACGTCGACTTCGGCGCCGCCGGCACGGTGGCGACGTGGACCGACGCCGGGATCGAGGTCGTCTACTGCGTGGTGACCGACGGCGACGCCGGCGGCTTCGACCCCGCCGTGCCGCGGTCCGAGATCCCGGCCATCCGCCGGGCCGAGCAGGAGGCGGCGGCCAAGGAGGTCGGCGTCGACCGGGTGGTGTTCCTCGGCTACCCGGACGGCCGCCTCGTGCCCAGCATCGAGCTGCGGCGGGACCTCTCCCGGGTCATCCGCCAGGTGCGCCCGCAGCGGGTCGTGTGCCAGTCGCCCGAGCGCAACTGGGACCGCATCTTCGCCAGCCACCCCGACCACCTGGCCGCGGGCGAGGCGACCGTGTGCGCCGTCTACCCGGACAGCCGCAACCCGTTCGCCCACCCGGACCTCGCCGCCGAGGGCCTCGAGGCCCACACCGTCGAAGAGGTCTGGCTCATGGCCCACGTCGCCCCCGACCGCTTCGTGGACGTCACCGACCACTTCGACCGCAAGGTCGTCGCGCTCCTCGCCCACGTCAGCCAGATCACCGAGCCCGACGCCCTGCCGGGGCGCATGCGGGAGTGGGGGGAGGCGATGGCCGAGCGGGGCGGGCTGCCCGCCGGCCGGCTGGCCGAGGGCTTCCGCGTCGTGCCCACGGCCTGACCGGTGGCCGGGACCGCCGCCTTCCGGGGCTGGCCGCCCGAGGCGCTCGCCTTCTTCGCCGAGCTGGAGGCCGACAACACCAAGGCCTGGTGGGACGAGCACCGCGCCGTGTACGACGACGTCGTCAGGGGCCCGATGGACGCGCTCGTCGCCGCCGTGCCCGAGCGGCACCGGCCGATGCGGGTGTTCCGGCCCTACCGGGACGTGCGCTTCAGCCGGGACAAGCAGCCGTACAAGACGAACATCGCCGCCGTGTCCGAGCGGGAGGGCGGCGCCCACTACTACGTCAGCCTCGACGCCACCGGGCTGGTGGCCGGGGTCGGCTACCCGCACCTCGCCGCCGACCAGCTGGAGCGGTACCGGGCTGCCGTCGACGACGACCGCACCGGCGCGATGCTGGAGGGCGTGGTCGCGACGTTGGAGCGGGACGGGCTCGAGGTCGGAGGGGACGCGCTGAAGACGGCGCCGAGGGGATGGCCGAGGGACCACCCCCGCGTCGCCCTCCTGCGGCGCAAGGGCCTGTACGTGTGGCGCAGGTTCCCGCCGGCCCGGTGGCTCTCGACCCCGCGGGCGCTGGACCGGGTGGTGGGCGCCTGGGACGCCGGCGAGCCGCTCGCCGCCTGGCTCGACGACCACGTGGGGCCGAGCACCCTGCCGCCGCCGGAGGCCCGGTGAGGCCGCCCCGGGCGGTCGTCGCCGCCCTCGTGGCCGTCGCCCTGCTGGCCGGCGCCTGCTCGGGCGACGACGACACCGGCGACGACGTGGGCGGCGCCCTCGGCTCCTCGTCCTCCTCGTCCGCGCCCGCCGGGTCGGAGCCGACCCAGTACGACCGCGACCTCTGCGACCTCGTCTACAGCTGGCGGGGCGAGATCGCCGAGGGCGTCGAGCGGCTGTCCAAGGAGGGCGTGCGGGCGTCGCTCGCCGCCCGCCACGAGCTGGCCGTCGACGTGGTCGGCGACCTCGTCGTGGCCACGTCGACCTTCGCCGACGACGTCGCCGCGCTCGGCGTGCCCGACGACCCCGAGATCGGCCCGGTGGTCGAGCGCGAGCTGACCGAGGGGGCGGCGGCCGCCGTCGCCGAGCTCGAGGCGGCCCAGGCCCGGCTGGACGAGCTGGACGACGCCGACTTCGAGGACCTCGTGTACCGGGGGGCCGAGCTGGCGTCGAGCCTCGAGAAGGCGTCGAGCTACGTCACCCAGCGGCTCGAGATCCTCGCCAGCGACTACGGCGTCACCGGCCCGAACGCCATCTGCGGCTTCGGCCGGCTCGTGGACTAAATCCTTCCTTCGGCTCCCTAAGAATGGGCTAAGTCGGTGTCCCCGGCGGCCCCGGTGGTGTTGTCTGGCCACGTCCGACCTTCTGAGGGAGACGGGGAGCGCATGAACAGGATCATCCGGGCGGTCGTCGGGGGAGCGGTGGGCGTGACCGCCGCCTCCACCCTGCTCGTCGCCGGGGCGCCGGCCGCGGGCGCGCAGGCGGCGCCCGACGGGCGCATCGTCTACGTGGCCGCCACCGGCTTCGGCACCAACTCGACCTACGACATCCACGTGATGAACGCCGACGGCACCGGCGACGTCAACCTGACCCCCGACCCGACGCCCGAGGACGGCGTGGACGACTCCCAGGAGCTCGACCCCGTCTGGTCGCCGGACGGCACCCGGATCGCGTTCATCAGCAACCGGGTCATCGAGACCAACCCGGACGGGAACTACGAGGTCTTCGCCATGGACGCCGACGGGGCGAACGTGACGCAGCTGACCTTCGCCGAGCCCGAGTTCGGCTGGGAGTTCTACCAGAGCTACGAGCCCAACTGGTCGCCCGACGGCACCCAGATCGCCTTCAACGGCTACCGGGCCTGGGGCTCGTCCGAGATCTTCACCGTGCCGACCGACGGCAGCGGCACCGAGTTCCACGTCACCGACGGCGTCGACCCGGCCAACAAGTGGGAGCCCCGCTGGTCGCCCGACGGCTCGGTCATCCTCTTCACGTGGGGCTGGGACGCTTACTCCCAGGACCTGCACACGATCAACCCGGACGGCACCAACGAGGTCGACCTCACCCCGGACACGATCAACACGTCCGAGCGCAACCCGGCGTGGTCGCCCGACGGCACCCGGATCGCCTTCCGGACCGACCGTGACTGCTGCGGCCTGCCGCCCAACGAGAACGCCGAGATCTACGTCATGGAGTACCCGAGCGGCGCGCTCACCCGGGTGACCGACGACCCGGCCCTCGACGAGTCGCCGACGTGGTCGCCCGACGGCAGCCAGATCATCTTCACCAGCCTCCGGGGCGGCGGCTACGACCTCTACGTCGTGGACGCCCCGCCGGTGCCGACGGCCGCCGCCGGCCTCCGGTCGGCCTCCGCCTCGCTGACCGCGGCCGCCGCCGACGGCGCCACCCCGGTCGTCACCCGTGAGGGCAACGAGGAGGACCCGAACTGGGGCGACGCCGGCACGGCCGACGTGACCGCCCCCCGCACGGCCCTGACCCGGCCCCGGGACGGGCGCACCTACGCCCGGGCCGACCTGCGCACGGTGAAGGGCACGGCCACCGACGACCAGGGCGTGACCCGGGTCCAGGTGGCGCTGCGCCGGAACATGGTGGACGGGTCGACGCAGTGGTGGAACGGCTCGGCCTGGGTCGAGGGCGCGGCCGACCGGCCGGTGTGGCGCTCGGCCACGGGCACGACGGAGTTCACCTTCCGCCTGCCGGCGCTGTCGAGGACGACGGGCTCGTCGCCGGTGGCCAGCTACACGGTCCTGTCGAGGGGCGGGGACGCCGCCGGCAACGTCGAGTCGGTCCTGCGGGCCGGCCGCAACCAGGCGACCTTCGAGATCGGCTCGTAGCCGCTCCCGCTGCTCACCCCGCTGTTCCGGACGGGCCGGCGCCTCGGCGCCGGCCCGTTCCGCGTCCGCCGCTAGGGTCGCCCGATGGCTCGGGTGACCGGCATCGGCGGCGTGTTCTTCAAGGCCCGCGACCCGGAGGCGCTGCAGGCCTTCTACCAGGAGCACCTCGGGCTCACCGTGGCGCCGGAGGGGCCGGTCGTGTTCCGGTGGCGCACGGCCGACGACCCGCCGGCGCCCGGCTCCACGGTGTGGGCCCCGTTCGCCGACGACACGACGTACTTCGGGCCGGGCCCGGCCAGCTGGATGGTCAACTACCGGGTCGACGACCTCGACGGGATGCTGGCCGCGCTGCGGGCCGCCGGGATCGAGGTGGACGACGCCGTCGAGGAGATGCCCGGCCTCGGCCGCTTCGGCTGGGCCGCCGACCCCGAGGGCAACCGCTTCGAGCTCTGGGAGCCGGCCGAGGGCAGGTAGCGCGGGGCGCCCCGGCGCCGCCGGCGGGGAGCGGGAAGGAGGAGCCGGGGGACCGGTCGGCGGAGCGGGGGAGCCGGGGGACCGGTCGGTGTCTCGCGGCGCGGGCGGGGGCCGGTCGGCGCGCTGCCGGGGCGCTCGACGCCCGGGCCCTCGGCGGTGTCAGGCGAGGCCGAGGAGGCGGAGGGCGGTGGGGGGGACCGAGTCGTCGCCCCGCGCCAGCATGGCGGCCCGCTCGACGTTGACCGTGTCGTGCTCGCGGTTGGCCCAGCGGTCCCACGGGCCGGGCGGGATGGCCGACGGGTCGCCGGCGGCGTCGACGCAGGCCCGCAGGTAGGCCTGCAGGGCGCGGACCTCCTCCTCGCCGCCGATCGGCCCGTGGCCGGGGACGACGATGGGGGCGAGGCCGGCGACCCCGTCGAGGGCGTCGGCCCAGGTGGCCGGGTCGCCCTGGAAGGCGAGCGGCGTCACCCCGAACCAGCACATCGCCCCGCCGAAGAGGACGTCGGCGCCGGGCACGTGCACGACGAGGTTCTCCCGCATCTGCCCGGTCGTGGGCACGGCGACGACCGCCGCGCTCAGCATGGCCGGCTGGGCGACCACGTGGGTGACGGGCCGGGTGGCGAGGTCGTCGCCGAACTCGTCGGCGAACTCGGGCAGCAGGCGGCGGTAGGCGTCCACGTTGGGCGGCTGGTCGAGGTGGGCGCTCACCTGGCGGGTGCCGTACACGGCGGCCATCCGGAACCGGGGGGTGCCGCCGCAGAACTCGATGTGGCTGCTGGTGAGCACGACCCGCCGGACGCGGCGGCCGAGCTCGTCCACCGCGGCGCCGAACGGCTCCCACTGCGAGCGGACCATGAGGGTGTCGACCACGGTGAGGCCGTCCTCGTCGACGACCACGCCGGCGTTCGGGTGCCCGAAGCGGTGGGGCTCCTGGAGCCAGGCCAGCACGCCGGGGGCGAGGACCTCGAGGCTCACCAGGAGCCGCCGCCCCCGCCGCCCCCGCCGCCGCCCGAGAAGCCGCCGCCGCCGAACCCACTGCTGCCCGACGACGCCGGCACCGACGTGAGCGTGCCCGCCGTCGTCACCGAGAACGAGTCCATGGCGTCGGCGAAGACGACGGTCGTGAAGGCGTGGTGGCCGACGTACCAGTGCTGCTCGGGCAGCTGCCCCTCCAGGCCGGCGAAGGCCTTCGCCCACTTCTCGGTGCACCCGAACACGACGGCGTAGGGCAGGTACTCGGTGAACAGGTGGGCCCGCTCGGCGAACTGGGCCCGCTGGGCCTCGGACTCCTCCATGAAGATGCGGAAGCCGGCGACCCGGCGCAGCACGCCGGTGCCCTTGGCCGTGCGGTGGGGCATGCGCCGGGCGCCGATCAGCAGCAGCAGGCCGAGCAGGGCGACGGGGATGGCGACGAGGGCGGCGTGGGTGAAGATGGCGGTGACGACGACGAGGCCGATGCCGGCGCTCAGCACCAGCGCGCCGATGACCACCCACTTGGCCCGCACCCGGTCGGGACGGCTGGTGAACCAGCCCTGGCGGACGGCGTCCTCGTACAGCGCGTCCTGCACCTTGGTCAGCCGCTGGCGGAACTTGTTGCGCAGGTCGGACAGCTGGACGGTGGTGCCGTCTGCCGCGTCCTCGAACAGCGCGTCGAAGAGGAGGGCCTCGTAGGGCAGGAGGCCGTCGCCCTCCCGCAGCTTGACGAGACGCCAGTCCGGCTTGCCGAACCAGCCCTGCTTCGGGATCTCCTCGATGCGGAGGTAGCCCCGGACGGCGAGGTCGACGATCGTGGCGGTGACGTCGAGCGGGTTGGCGGCCTCGTCGACGAGGGTGCCGACCTGGCCCGGCCGCAGCCCGTCGGGCGGGGCGAACTCGACCGGCGTCTCGGTGCGCTCCATGAGGGGGACGGCCTCGACGGCGCCGGTGGTGTTGCCGAAGGCGATGTCGGTCGGCGAGCCGACGTAGCGGCGGTCCCGGCCGGCGCGCCAGGCGAGGGTGGCGAACCCGCCGAGCACGGCGGCGAGGAGGGCGACGCTGCCGCCCACGGTCGCCGGCGTGACGGCGAAGGCCCGGGCGAAGCTCCAGCGCTCGTCGAGGATCGGCTCGGGGGCGGGCACGGCGCCGGGCTCGAACCCGACGACGACGGTCAGCCCCTGGAACGGGCCGACCGGGCCGTTGGTGAACGACGCCGTCGTGCCGTCCGCCGTGCTGGCGCCGCACGGCAGCTGCGAGCCCTCCGATCCGGCGAAGCAGGTGACCTGGGTGATCCCGCTCGGCGTGGTGACCCTCGCCGTCATCGCCCCGATGGGCACGGACCACTCGTGGCCGACGGCGTTCCAGTACAGCTCGTCGTGGTCGGGGAAGCCGTTGAGGGCGCCGTCGACCCGGTAGCGGATGCGGTACGTGTGGGGGCCGGTGATCGTCTCGTCCTCGTCGCCGATGCGGATCCGCTTGGCGGCGCCCTCGTCCTCGACCTCGTAGTGGTCGGGCGTGCCCTCCGAGCCGTCGACGGACAGGACCTCGATGGGCATCACCCGGTCGTAGCGGTCGTCGTAGTGGAACCGCACGGGGATGTCGCGGAAGATCCCGTGCCGGGCGTTGCCCCCGAAGTCGTAGGCGATGACCTCGGTGACGGTGAGGGCGCCGTCGCTGCCGACGCCGATCTCGACGTCGTAGCGGTCGATGCGCTCCGCGCCGGTCTGCGCCGCCGCGGGGGCCGGGCGCGCCGCCGCCCCGGCCAGGGCCAGGGCGACGACGAGGACGAACAGGGACAGGGTCGGCGCTGCCCGCGCCGGGCGCCACATGCCCCGGAGGGTAGTGGTCGCCCGGCTCGGGCCAGGAGCACCGCCGCCGCCCGGCCCGTCCCGGTCGGCCGGCGGACGTCGAGGCGACCGCCGGCCGGTCCGGTGGGGGTCAGCCGCAGCGGCGCTCGATGAGGGTGTTCGGGAGCACCTCGGTGGTGCGCTCGCCGACGGCGAAGGTCATCGTCCGGCCGGGCACGCTGGCGACGCCGTGGAAGCGCTCGTCGCCGGCGATCGGGGCGGCCGGCACGTCGTGCCAGGACCCGTCGTACACCTCCGACAGCGCCGTGAACCCGAGGTCGTGGCTGCCGGTGAAGCCGACGGCGACGATCCGGCCGTCGGGCAGCTCGTCCACCGACTCGAACCGGGACTCCTCGCCGGTGGGCGGGGCGGGCTGGAACCACTCGCCGTCGCGGAGCAAGGCGATCGGCTGGGTGCCGGCCTCGCTCGTGCGCCACCCGACGGCCCACACCCGGTTCGACTCGGTGATGACCACGTCCTCCAGCGCCGAGCCCTCGGTGCCGAGGTCGGGGACCCGCTGGCGGGCCCAGCTCGTCCCGTCCCAGTGGATCGACAGCGGCCGGTACTGGACCTGGCTGTTCGTCGAGTAGCCGACGGCCCAGGCGAAGCCGTCGTCGGCGACGTCGACGCCGGTGAGGGCGACGAAGGAGGCCGACACGGCCGGGGTCGGCACCTCGACGAACCGGGTGCCGTCGAAGCGGAGGGCCATCATGGCCGGCTGGGCGTCGCGGACCATGCCGACGGCCCAGACGTCGCCGGCGGCGTTGCTCGCCACGTCGAGGAGCGTGCCCATCCGGGTCGACGGCGTGCCCACCCGGCGCCAGGCCGTGCCGTTCCAGTGGATGGCGTAGGGCTTGGTCTCCGAGAGGCCGACGTCGACGTAGCCGACGGCGAACACGTCGTCGGCGGCGAGCATGGTGACGCCGGTGAGGACGGCCTCGGTCGGGTCGGCGATCGGCGTCCGGGCCCACGACGTGCCGTCGAAGTGCAGGGCCAGCGGGCGGGTGGCGCCGTCGACGGCGGCCCACCCGACGGACCAGGCGTCGCTGCGGGTGAGGGCGTCCACGGCGAGGCTGATGTCCAGGTCGCCGAAGGGCGAGTCGGTCGGCATGACCGACCAGTCGGCCGAGCAGGCTGCGTCGGCGGCGGGCCGGACGGTGGTCGTGGCGGCCGCCGGGCCGCCGGCGAGCAGGGCGCCGGCGGCCATGGCGACCGCGGTGGTCACGGCGGCGAGGCGCCGTGGGTGGTGGGCGAGCGTGCGCATGGGATCCCCCCGGTGGACGGTCGGTGACGGGACCAGCGTCCGCCGCCGCCGTCGCGGGGACCCCACGCGGCGGTAACGGTTGTGTCACGGGTCGCCCACCGGGCGGGGGTCAGTCGCAGCGCCGCTGGATGAGCGTCCCCGGGAACTCGTCGCCCCGCTGGTCGCCGACGGCCCAGCTGACGGCCTTCTCCGGCACGGTCGTCACGTCGAACAGGAAGTCGTCGCCGTGCGGGTCGGCCGTCGGCGTGACCTCCCACGTCGTGCCGTTCCAGACCTGGGCGAGGGCGCGGGTGCCGTCCTCGGTGGGGAGGAAGCCGACGGCCACCAGGTCGCCGCCCGGCAGCGGGGCGACCCCCTCGAACCGGCCGGCGTCGCCGACCGGGTCCGACGGCGACGCCCAGCGCCCCTCGTGCAGCCGGAGGGCGAGCGGCCGGTCGGTCGTGCCCTCGGTGCGGCGGCCGACGACCCAGAGCTCGCCGGTCGACGTCCTGGTCACGTCCTCCAGGGCCGAGCCGTTCGTGCCGGTCATCGGCACCCGCACCCTGGTCCACGCCGTGCCGTCCCAGTGGATGGCGAGCGGGCGGCTGCGGAAGTCGGCGTCGACCGTGTACCCGACGGCCCAGGCGTCGGTGGGCGACAGCGCGATCACGTCCTGGAGGGCGACGAAGTCGGTCGTCACCTCGGGCGTGGGCAGCCGGGTCCACTCCGTGCCGTCCCAGTGCAGGACGATCATCGCCGGGTCGAAGCCGCGGTCCATCCCGACGGCCCACACGTCGTCGGAGGCCGTGCCCGACACCGAGGTGAGGTTGGCGATGTGGATGCGCGGCACCGACGTGCGGGTCCAGCGGGTGCCGTCCCAGTGGATGGCGAGCGGGCGGGTCTCGGTGAGGCCGACCGCGGTGTAGCCGACGGCCCAGACGTCGCCGGGGCCGATGATCTCGACGCCGGACAGGACGGCGTCGGTGGTGATGCCGTTCTCGACGTCCTGCCACGACATGCCGTCCCAGCGGACGGTCAGCGGCCGGGTGGCGCCGGTCAGCTCGGTGGTCGAGCCGACGGCCCAGGCGAGGTCCGGGCCGATGGTGTCGACGGCCCGCAGCAGGTCACGGTCGCTGCCCGGGTTCGGGCTCTCGACCACCCGCCACCGGCCGTCGCAGGCCGAGGCGGTGGACACGTCGTCCGACGCCCCGGCGGGCGGCGAGGCGGCGACGAGCAGCGCCCCGGCGCACAGCGCGAGGCAGGTGGCGATGCCGGCCGCCCGCCGGCGCATCGTGGGTCCGTCCATGGTCAGGTGGTCTCCTCGTCGGTCGGGCGGTGCCGCGCGTGGGCCACGGGGCCCCGGCGAGGTGCGCGCACGGCGTCTGCGTCATCGGTCGCCCCCCAGCACGGCGAGCACCTCGTCGCCGTAGCGTTCCAGCTTCGTCGGCCCGATGCCGGGTTGGCGGGCCAGTTCCTCGAGCGTCGCCGGGCGGGCGGCGGCGATCGCCTGGAGCGTGCGGTCGTGGAAGACGACGTAGGCCGGCACGCCGTCCTTCCTCGCCCGCTCGAGCCGCCAGGCCCGCAGCCGCTCCTCCACCGCCCCGGCCTCGGGGTCGGTCAGGGTCACCCGCCGACCGTCGACGATGACCGGCTCGCCCCACCGCACGGTCAGCCGCCCGCCGCGCGCCAGGGCGACGACGGTGCCGGCCGCCGTCCGCCCGTCGACGGTGCCCTCGAACCCGCCCGGCACGGTGACGGCCAGCCCCGGCTCGGCGGCCAGCGACGGCACGGCTGCGGCGGCCCGCCCGTCCGACCGCCGCGGCCCGCCCGCCGGCGCGGCGGGCGCCGCCGCCACCCGCCGCTCGGACTTCGGCGGCGCCGTGCCGGCCAGCTCGGCGAGGAACGGCGACGGGCGGGACCGGTCGCCGAGGACCACGGCCCGCCGCCTCGCCCTCGTCACCGCCACGTGGAGCACCCGGCGCTCCTCCTCCTCGTCCTCGGCGAGGCGGTGAGGGAGCAGCCCGGCCGTCACGCCGGCCACGACGACCCGGTCCCACTCCCTGCCCTTCACCCGGTGGACCGTCGACAGGGTCACCCCGTCGGGCGCCGCCGGCCGGCCGAGGGCGGCCCGCAGCCACGGCTCGAAGGTCGCCGGGTCCGGGTGCAGGTCGGCCACCTGGAGCAGGGCCTCGAGGTCGTCGAGGTGGCTGGAGCCGTCGCCGCCCCGCGAGCCGTCGAGCAGGGTCATCGCCCGCCCGAGGCCGATGCCGTCCCGGACGGCGAGGAGCACCTGGCGGGTCGTGCCGTTGGCGACGGCGAGGGCCACGGCCTCGAGGTCGTCGGCCAGCGCCTCGACCTTCGCCCCGTCCTTCTCCGTCACGGTGCCGGCGATGGCCCGCAGCGACGTGAGCGTGAGCCGGCGGCGGTTGCGCAACCGGTCGGAGAACCACGGCGGCAGGCCCCGGCTCGGGCGGCGCAGCACCTCGACGACGTCGCCGGGCCGGATGGCGTCGGGCGAGGCGCCGATGCGGAGGTAGGCGAGCGCGGCTCGCACCCCGGTGCGCTCGAGCACGTCGGCCCGCAGCACCGACGACACCGGCACGCCCGCCTCGCCCAGGGCGACCTGGGGCGCGAGCAGGAGGGAGTTGACCCGGGTGAGGACGGCCACCTCCGAGGGCACCGCCCCCTCGTCGAGCCAGGCCCGCACGGCCTCGACGACGGCCGTCGCCCCTTCCTCGGGGGCGTGCTCGCGGAGGGCGAGGGCCGCCGGGTCGGGGTCGGCGGCCGGGCCGGGGCGGACGTCCTTCGGGAGGCGCCGGTCGTTGCGCCCGAGCAGCCGCAGCGCGCCGGTGACGACGGCGGCCGGGCAGCGGTAGTTCACCTCCAGCGCGTGCGAGGCGGCCCCGGGGAACAGGTCGCCGTAGTCGAGGAGGAAGGCCGGGTCGGCGCCGGCGTGGGAGTACACGGTCTGGTCGTCGTCGCCCACCCCGAACACGTCGAAGGCCGGCGCCGAGAGCAGCCGCAGGAGCAGGACGTGGGCCGGGGTGAGGTCCTGGAACTCGTCGACGAGGAGGTGGCGGTGGGTGCCCTGGAGGCGGCGGCGGAGCTCGCCGTCGCCGAGCAGGGCGGCGACCGCGCCGTACACCTGCTCGTCGAAGTCGACGGCGCCGGTCGCGGCCAGCGCGGCCCGGAACGGCTCGACCGCGGCGGCCAGGCCGGGCACGTCGTCGCGCGACGCCTCGACGTCCTCGGGGTCGCGCAGGCCGAGGCGCACGAGCGACAGCGCCTCGACGTAGGGGCCGAGCGGGTCGGTGTTCACGCGGCGGCGGGGGAGGGGGACGAGCGAGGCGACGAGGTCGCGGACCTCCCGCTCGTCCATGACCCGGGGCATGCGCCCGTTCGCGGCGGCCACGACGGACAGGCCGAGCGAGTTCAGGGTGCGGGTGCGGGGGTGGACGTCGGCCGTGCGCTCCTCGAGCTGCACCTGGGCCTGCTTGTTGTAGGCGACGGCGAGGACCGCCTCCCGCTCCCAGCCCCGGTCGACGAGCACGTGGCGGAGGCGCTCGGTGAGCACCCTCGTCTTCCCGGAGCCGGCCGGGGCGACGACCCTGGCCGGGCCGGCGCCGTGGGCGACGGCGGCCAGCTGGTCGGGCGCGAGGTCGGCCGACGGGGCGGTGGGCGGCGGCGCCGGGTCGAGCCGGCCCAGGTCGACGGTCTCCCTCGACACGACCGCGCCCCCGACCTCGCCGGGGTCGAGCGGCCCGCGCGGCCCGCCGTCGACCCACGCCGGCCGGCCGCCGGGGAGCACCACGTCGCCGTCCGCGCCGGCGCCCGCCTCCTCCGCGCCGAGGCGGGCGGCCTTGCGGGCCCACCACCACACGGGCTCGCCGCCGCCCCTGGCGTCGTAGGTGTTGGCCCACACGAGGAAGTGGAGCCGGTCGCCCCACACCTCGAACCGGGGGCCGAGGGCCCACGGCGGGTCGGCCCACGAGGCCGGCGACCGGAAGCGGGCGGGGTCGGCGGCGAGGCGGACGACGACCGGCTCCCGCGCCGCCCAGGCCCGGTGCAGGCGACCGACGACCTCCACCGGCTCGGCGACGGCGGCGTCGTCGACCACGACCTCGGGCGCGCCGGACCACGGGGCGGGGACCGCGTCGCCGGCGGCGACCACGACCCCCCGACCGAGGGCGGCGGGACCGGGCACGGGCACGGCCGCCAACTTACGCACGGGGTGTGACACCGTCCGCCCGCCGGGGCCGGGACATCGCGACGTTGTCCGGGTCGGGCGCGGGTAGGGGTGCCCACCCCGGTCCCGAGCGACCCACGGAAGGACGGCAGTGACCGACGAGCAGCAGAACGCCCTCACCACCCGGCAGGGGCACCCGGTCTCGAACAACCAGCAGCAGCGGACGGTCGGCTCGCGGGGCCCGGCGACGCTCGAGAACTACCAGTTCCTGGAGAAGATCTCCCACTTCGATCGAGAGCGCATCCCCGAGCGGGTCGTGCACGCGAGGGGCGCGGTCGCGCACGGCTGGTTCGAGGCGACCGGCACCTGCGGCGACGAGCCGATCGCCGGCTACACCAGGGCGAAGCTGTTCCAGGAGGCCGGCAGGCGCACCCCGCTGAGCGTGCGCTTCTCCACCGTGATCGGCGGCCGCGACTCCTCCGAGACGGCGCGCGACCCTCGCGGGTTCGCGGTGAAGTTCCGCACCGAGGACGGCAACTGGGACCTCGTCGGCAACAACCTGGCCGTGTTCTTCATCCGGGACGCGATCAAGTTCCCCGACGTCATCCACGCCCTGAAGCCGGACCCGGTCACGTTCCGCCAGGAGCCGAACCGGATCTTCGACTTCATGTCCCAGACCCCCGAGTCCATGCACATGCTCCTGCACGTGTTCAGCCCTCGGGGCATCCCGGCGGACTACCGCCACCAGCAGGGCTTCGGCGTGAACACCTACAAGTGGGTGAACGCGGACGGCGAGACCGTGCTCGTGAAGTACCACTTCCACCCGAAGCAGGGCGTGAAGTGCCTCACCCAGGAGCAGGCGGACGGCATCCAGGCCACCGACCTCGGGCACGCCACCCGCGACCTGATGGAGGCCATCGACCGGGGCGAACACCCCGAGTGGGACGTCTTCGTCCAGGTCATGAGCGACGACGACCACCCCGAGCTCGACTGGGACCCGCTCGACGACACGAAGGTGTGGCCGGAGGACCAGTTCCCGCTCCGGCGCATCGGCCGCATGGTGCTCGACCGCAACGTCGAGAACCAGTTCCTCGAGAACGAGCAGATCGCCATGGGCACCGGCGTGCTCGTCGACGGCCTCGACTTCTCCGACGACAAGATGCTCGTCGGCCGGACGTTCTCGTACTCCGACACCCAGCGCTACCGGGTCGGGCCGAACTACCTCCAGCTGCCGATCAACGCGCCGGTCGCCCCCGTGCGCACCAACCAGCGCGACGGCCAGATGAGCTACGCGGTGGACGGCGGCGCCGGCAACCCGCACGTGAACTTCGAGCCGAGCATCCACGACGGCCTCGTCGAGGCGCCCCGGCCGTCCCACGACGAGCAGGGCCCGGTCGTGAGCGGCCGGCTGACCCGCCGCCCGCTCGAGCGGGCCAACGACTACCAGCAGGCGGCCGAGCGCTACCAGCTCATGCCCGACTGGGAGCGCGACGACCTCGTGCTCAACCTGTCCACCCAGCTCGGGCAGTGCGAGCGGGACGTGCAGGAGCGGATGGTCTGGCACTTCCACCTGATCGACGACGACCTCGGGAGCCGGGTGGGCGGCGCCATCGGCGTGTCGGCGGCCGACGTGGCGGGGCTTCCGCCGCTGCCCGGCCAGCTCCTCACCGACGTCGACCGGCGCCGGCTGGCGCAGCTCGGGGACAACCCGCCGCGGGAGCTGATGTCGAAGCAGCTGACGGGCACGTTCGCCTACGACCCGGTCGACCTCGAGACGGCGACGAAGGTCGCCGGCCGGTGGCCCGAGCGGGCACCTGGCGACCGGATCGGCGGCGAGCGGGGCGCCACCACGACCGGCGCCCAGCCGACCGACGGGCTGCCGGCCACCGGCGCCTCCTAGCGTCCCGGCGCCAGCCCGCCCGACCCGGCCCGCCGCCCCGCAGGGGGCGGCGGGCGCGCGTTTGGGGAAGGATGCCGCCCATGCTCGACGGCAACCGAACCTCCGACCGCTGGCGCGTGCCCCCGGGCGCCGCCGTCGACCTCGCCGCCGTCGACACGGCGTCGACCGACGGCGCCCCTGGCCGCAAGAAGGACACCGAGTCCGCCGTGGGCGACCTGCGGGACGAGCTGGCCGACCTGCAGGCCCGCCTGTGGGCCGAGCGGGAGCGGTCCGTGCTCGTCGTCCTCCAGGCCATCGACACGGGCGGCAAGGACGGCACGATCCGCCACGTGCTGCGGGGCACCAACCCGGCGGGCGTGAAGGTCCACGCCTTCGGCCGCCCCACCGACGAGGAGCTGGCCCACGACTTCCTCTGGCGCGTCCACGCCCGCACCCCGGCCAAGGGCGAGATCACGGTGTTCAACCGGTCGCACTACGAGGACGTGCTCGTCGTGCGGGTCAACCGGCTCGTGGACGAGGCGGTGTGGCGGCCCCGGTACGACCAGATCAGGGGGTTCGAGGAGACGCTGACGATCGCCGGCACCCGGGTCGTGAAGTTCTTCCTCCACATCTCGCGGGAGGAGCAGGCGAGGCGCCTCCAGCGCCGGCTCGACCTCCCGGACAAGCGGTGGAAGTTCGAGGCCGGCGACCTGAAGGAGCGGGCCCACTGGGACGACTACCAGGCGGCCTTCGCCGAGGCCCTGGCCCGCACGTCGACCGAGGCGGCGCCCTGGTACGTGATCCCCGCCGACAAGAAGTGGTACCGGAACTGGGCCGTCGCCACGACGCTCGTGGAGCTGCTGCGGGACATGGACCCGCAGTACCCGGCGCCGGCCGCCGACCTCGACGAGATGGTGGTCCGGTGACGGCGGAGGACGCCTGCACGATCTACTTCAACCCGCGCTGCTCCAAGTGCCGCGGTGCGAAGGCGATCCTCGACGAGCAGGGGGTGGCGACCGAGGTCGTCCAGTACCTGGTCGAGGCGCCCGGCCGGGCCGAGCTCGAGCGGCTCATGGGCCTGCTCGGCATCGACGACCCGAGGCAGATGATGCGGACGGGTGAGCCCGTCTACGGGGAGCTCGGCCTCGCCGGCGCCGGGCGGGACGAGCTGCTCGACGCCATCGCCGCCCACCCGATCCTGCTCGAGCGGCCGATCGTGGTGCGGGGCGACCGGGCCGTCATCGGCCGCCCGCCCGAGCGGGTGCTCGAGCTCCTCGGCGAGGGCTGACCGCGGGGGTCAGGCCGCCGGGCGGCCGCCGCGG
>DASWMK010000074.1 GCA_036399815.1 Acidimicrobiales bacterium | reverse complement strand
CGGTCGCATGGCCGACGCGTACGCGGCGGCCGACGCCGTGCTGTTCCCGTCGACGTGGGAGGGCTTCGGCAACCCCCCGGTCGAGGCCGCCGTCCACCGCCGGCCGGCCGCCGTCGGCCGCTACCCGGTGGCCGAGGAGCTGCGCGACCTCGGCTTCCGCTGGTTCCCGCCCGACGACCCGGCCCCGCTGGCCGCCTTCCTCGCCGCCCCCGACCCCGGCCTGCTCGACCACAACGCCGGCCTCGTCCGCCGCCACCTGTCCCTCGCCGCCATGGAGGCCGCCCTGGCCGGCGTGCTGGCCGCGGCCGGCTGGCTACCGTGACCGCCGTGGACGACCCCGTCCGGGCCCGCCGCCGGCGCCTCGCCCGGCTGGCCGAGGTGGGCCGGCGGGCCGGCTACGGGCTGTTCGCCGTGGCCGTCGTGCTGTTCGTCGCCGGCGCCGCCACCCGGTTCACGTCCGGCCTGGTGACGGCCGTCGTCCCCTGCATGGTGGTCGGCTCGGTCGTGCTCGCGCCCGCCATCGTGCTCGGCTACGCGGCGCGCGCGGCCGAGCGAGAGGACGTGGAGCGGGGGCGCTAGGTTGCCGCCCATGGTGAAGGCAGCTGTGTGCGTCGGCATCGACCAGCCGCTCGAGATCCGCGACGACGTCGAGGTCGAGGCGCCGCACGCCGGCGAGGTCAGGGTCCGGATGGGCGCGTCGGGGGTCTGCCACTCGGACCTGTCGATCCAGAACGGCACCCTCATGTCCCAGATGCCGATCGTGCTCGGCCACGAGGGCGCCGGCGTGGTCGAGGAGGTCGGCGAGGGGGTCGAGGCCCTGGCCCCCGGCGACCACGTCGTCGTCTCCTGGGTCCCCCAGTGCGGCGACTGCTACTTCTGCGAGCACGAGCAGGGGCACCTGTGCGAGGCCAGCGGCCTCACCCTGGCCACCGGCGGCCTCGTCGACGGCACCACCCGGTTCTCCGCGGGCGGCACGCCGCTGTACCAGATGGCGTCGTCGGGCACCTTCGCCGAGCAGTCGATCGTGCCGGCCATCGGGGTCGTGAAGATCCCCGACGACATCCCCCTCACCGTCGCCGCGCTGATCGGCTGCGGCGTGCTCACCGGCGTCGGCGCCGCCCTCAACACCGCCGACATCCGCGAGGGCGACACGGTCGCCGTCATCGGGTGCGGCGGCGTGGGCCTCAACGTCATCCAGGGGGCGCGCATCGCCGGGGCCGGCGAGATCATCGCCGTCGACATGGTCGAGTCCAAGCTCCAGATGGCGAAGGAGTTCGGGGCGACGGCCACCGTCAACGCCGCCCAGGGCGACCCGGTCGGCCAGGTCATGGAGCTGACCTCGCAGCGGGGTGCCGACGTGGCCTTCGAGGTCATCGGCCTCGGCGCCACGATCGAGCAGACCGTCAACATGACCCGCAGGGGCGGGCAGGCCGTGCTCGTCGGCGTCCCCCGCATGGACGTGATGCTCCAGGTGCCGGCGTTCTTCGGCATGGTGCTGATGTCGAAGACGATCAAGGGCTGCTGGTACGGGTCGTCCAACGTGCAGCGCGACGTGCCCCGGCTGCTCGAGCTGTACCGCGACGGCCAGCTGAAGCTCGACGAGCTGATCAGCCGCACGATCACCGTCGACGAGGTGAACGACGCGTTCGAGGCGATGAAGACCGGCGAGGTCGCCCGCCAGGTCATCGACTACGGCCTCACCTGAGGGCGCTGCGGGTACCGTCCCCGCATCCGACTGCCCGCC
The DNA here is from genome assembly GCA_036399815.1 of Acidimicrobiales bacterium. Lineage (NCBI taxonomy): Bacteria > Bacillati > Actinomycetota > Acidimicrobiia > Acidimicrobiales > Acidimicrobiales bacterium. The sequence goes on along the minus strand of DASWMK010000074.1, from coordinate 17,851 downwards.
CACCGCCGCCGCCGCCAGCTCCTCGACGTCGCGCTCGGCACGTTCGCCAGCCGCGGGTTCCACGCCACCTCGATGGCGGAGATCGCGGCCGCCGCCGGGGTCACCAAGCCCGTCCTCTACCAGCACTTCACCTCGAAGCGGGACCTGTACCTGGAGCTGCTCCAGGACGTGAGCGACCGGCTGCTGTCGGCCATCCGGGTGGCCGTCGAGGCCGCCGACCACCCTGGCCAGCGGGTGGAGGCCGGGTTCCGGGCCTACTTCCGGTTCGTGGCCGAGCACCCGGACGCCTTCCGGCTCCTCTTCGGCAGCGGCGCCCGCCGCGACGAGGAGTTCGCGGAGAAGGTCCGCGAGGTGGAGGACGTGATCGCCGCCGCCACGGCGGCCTGGATCGAGGCCGACATCGACGACGACCACCGCCGGCTGCTCGGCCACGCGCTCGTCGGGCTGGCCGAGGGCACCAGCCGCCACTGGGTGGCGGCCGGGCTCGACCTCGACCCCGACCTGCTCGCCCTGCGGGTCACGGACCTCGCCTGGGCCGGGCTCCGGGGGATCCGGCGGGTCGACGGCCCCGGCGCTACCGTTCGCCCATGACGCCAGCGCGGACCCCGAGGGCGGGCACGACCACGGCCGCCGGCGTGCTCACGATCGTCGTCAGCGTGCTGTGGGCGCTGCTCGGCATCGGCATCGTGATCTTCGGCGCGGCCGTCGACCAGGCCGACATCGTCGACGACTTCGACGTGGACCGCGACCTCCAGGACTCGATCTCCGGGATCCTCATCGGCGCCGGCGTGATCGTGCTGGCCATCTGCGCGTGGACGCTCATCCTCGGCATCAAGGTGCTCCAGCGCCGCTCGTGGGCCCGGTGGGGCACGGTGGCGACCTTCGCCCTCTTCTCGGCCCTGTTCCTGCTCGGCGTGGTGAGCTCGGCGTCGGCCAGCGACGGGACCAACCCGGGCCTCAACGTGATCGCCCTCGCCGTCTACGTCGCCATCGTGGTCCTGCTGCTCGTGAAGCCGACCGCCGACGACTTCGCCATGGCCACCGCGGCCGAGCAGGGCGGCGGCTACGGCGGGTGGGGCGGCCCCCAGCAGCCGGCCTGGGACCAGCAGCAGCAGTGGGGCAGCGGGTGGGCGGCCCCGCCGCCTCCCCCGCCGGGCCAGGGCCAGGGGTGGGGCCAGGGCTGGCCGCCCCCGCCGCCCCAGCCCTGACTCAGGCGCTCGGCTCGGTCCCCACCACCGACACGAACGACACGCACTCGCCCGGCGTGCCGCCGAGGTTGTGGGTGAGCCCGAGCGTGCGGCCCCGGTCGACGGTCGCCACCCGGCGCTCGGCCGGCGCCTCCCCCCGCAGCTGGAGCCAGCACTCGAACATCATCCGCAGCCCGGACGCGCCGATCGGGTGGCCGAAGGCCTTGAGCCCGCCGTCGGGGTTGACCGGCAGGTCGCCGTCGAGGTCGAACGTGCCGGCCAGCACCTCCTTCCAGGCCGACCCCCGCTCGGCGAAGCCCAGGTCCTCCATGAGCACGAGCTCGGTCGGCGTGAAGCAGTCGTGCACCTCCGCCATGGCCAGCTCGGTCCTCGGGTCCTCCACGCCGGCCTGCCGGTAGGCGTCGGCCGCCGACGCCACCACCTCGGGGAACGTGGTGAAGTCGTAGGACGGGTCGAGGTTGCCGGTGGCCGGCCCGGCCACGAACGACAGCGCCTTCACGTAGAGGGGCCGGTCGGTGTAGCGGTGGGCGTCCTCGGCCCGCACGACGACCGCCGCGGCCGACCCGTCGGACACGCCCGAGCAGTCGAACACGCCGAGGTCGCCGGCCACGAGCGGCGCCCCGCAGATCGTCTCCCTGGCCACCTGCTTGCGGAACTGGGCGCGCGGGTTGCGGGCCCCGTTCTGGTGGTTCTTCCAGGCGATCCTGGTGAGCACGTCCTTCATCTCGTCTCGGTCGACCCCGTACTTCGCCGCGTACGCGGGCGCGAGGAGGCTGAACCGGGCCGGCGCCGTCACCTCGGGCACGGTGCCGTCCGAGGGGATGGGCGACATGACGAGGCCCGAGTAGCCCGAGTCCTTGAGCTTCTCGACCCCGACGGCCATCGCCACGTCGAAGGCGCCGCTCGCGACCGCGTAGCAGGCGTTGCGCAGCGCCTCCGACCCGGTGGCGCACATGTTCTCCACCCGTGTGACCGGCTTGTTGTCGAGGCGCAGGGCGCGGCTGAGCGTGAGGCCGGACAGGCCCGAGCCCATCGTGCCGAGCCAGTAGGCGTCGACGTCGGCCGGGGTCACGCCGGCGGACGCGTAGGCGTCCGTCGCCGCGTCGATCAGGAGGTCGTCGGTCGAGCGGTCCCAGTGCTCGCCGAACGGGGTGCACCCCATCCCGACGATGGCGACCCGGTCACGGATGCCGTGCGATCCCATGACGCAAAGCTAGACGGGGCACCGCCCCGCCGGTCAGGCGTCGGGCCCGTCCTGGGGGTCGACGCCGGTCGAGTCCCGCTGGCTCGACGTGCCCACCGGCCGGTCCGTCGGCCCCTGGGTGCCGGTCTGCTCTCGGCCCGCCTCCTTGGCGTCGTCGCCCTGGATGTCCTCGCCCCGCCTGGTGCCGGGGTGGTGGGCCGGGCCCTCGCCGCCGGTCGGCACCGGGCCGCCCGACTCGGCCGCCGGCTGGGTGTCGCCGGGCGACGTCGTCCGGTCGCCCTCGACCGGCTTGGTGTCAGAGAGCTGGCGCTCCACGCTCTCGGCCCTGGCCTGCTGGCTCTCGCTGGTGTCGCTCAACGTGCCGCTCCTTCGCTCGACGCCTAGGCCGACGCCCGGCCCAGCGCGACGGCCGCCTCGCGGTGGAGCCGGCCGAAGTTGTAGTAGGCGGCGCAGGCGCCCTCGGAGGACACCATGCACGTCCCGATCGGCGTCTCCGGCGTGCACGCCGTGCCGAAGACCTTGCACTCCCAGGGCTTGATCACGCCCTTCAGCACCTCGCCGCACTGGCAGGCCTTGGGGTCGGCCACCCGCACGCCGGGCACGTCGAAGCGGGCCTCGGCGTCCCAGTCGGCGAAGGCCGGGCGGAGGCGCAGCGCGCTCTGGGAGATGAACCCGAGGCCCCGCCACTCGAAGTGGGGGCGCAGCTCGAACACCTCGGCCAGCACGGCGAGCGCCCGGGGGTTGCCCTCGTCGCGGACGATCCGCGTGTACTGGTTCTCGACCTCGCAGCGGCCCTCCCTGACCTGGGCGAGCAGCATGGCGATGGCCTGGAGCACGTCGAGGGGCTCGAACCCGGCGGTGACGAGCGGCTTGCCGTACTCCTTCGGCACGAACCGGTAGGGCCGGTTGCCGACCACCGTCGACACGTGCCCCGGGCCGAGGAACCCGTCGAGGCGGAGGTCGGGGGACTCGAGGATGGCCCTGATGGGCGGGACGATCGTGACGTGGTTGCAGAACACGCTGAAGTTCCGCACGCCCGAGGCCCTCGCCTTCAGCAGGGTCACGGCCGTCGACGGCGCCGTCGTCTCGAACCCGACGGCGAAGAACACCACCTGCCGGTCGGGGTGCTCCTCGGCGAGGCGCAGCGCGTCGAGCGGCGAGTAGACGAAGCGCACGTCCGCGCCCCTCGCCTTCGCCTCGAGCAGGCTGCCCCGCCCCCCGGGGACGCGCATCATGTCGCCGAACGAGGTGAACAGCACGCCCGGCGTCTCGGCCACGGCGATGGCGTCGTCCACCCGGCCCATCGGGATCACGCAGACGGGGCAGCCGGGGCCGTGGACGAGCTCGACGTTGCGGGGCAGGACGTGCTCGATGCCGTGCCGGTAGATCGTGTGGGTGTGGCCGCCGCACACCTCCATGAACTTGAACGGCTCGCCGGCGGCGAGGTCGGTGATCCTCGCCACGAGGGCCCTGGCGGCGGCCGGGTCGCGGTACTCGTCGACGAACCTCACGGCGCCGTCTCCCGCAGCAGCGCGACCTCGTCGTCGAAGCCCTGGCCCATCAGCTTCAGCCCCTCCAGCGCCCTGGCCGCCTCGACCTCGTCGATCCTCGACATGGCGAACCCCACGTGGATGAGCACCCAGTCGCCGGGGCCGACCCCCTCGTCCTCCAGCAGCCCGATGTTGATCGTGCGGCGCACGCCGGCGACCTCGACGCGCGCCAGGTGGTCGTTGTCGTCGACCATCTCCACGAGCCGGCCGGGGATCCCGAGGCACACGGCCGCTACCCCCGGTACTCGATCGACTCGAGGACGAGCTCGTCGCCGCCGGTGACCACGACCTCGACGGCGCCGCAGGCCGGGCAGGCGAGGATCTGCTCGTCGGCCTCGGACTCCTCGCCGCAGGCCCGGCACCTGGCCCGCACGGGCAGGAGCACGAGCTCGGGCGTGGCCGCCTCGGCCACCCCGCCCTGGGCGGCCACGAGGAACGACTGCTCGAAGGCGTCGGGGTGGACGTGGTGGAGGCGGCCGACCCGCACCCGCACGCGGGCGACGGGCCGGTCCCCGGCGCGCTCCTCCACCCGCTGGACGATCGCCGCGCACAGGCCCAGCTCGTGCACCGCTACATCGCCCGCATCTTGAGGTACCGCCGCAGGTCGGGCAGGGAGGCCCGCACGGCGTACCCGACGGCACCGAGGAAGGCGAGGGGCAGGAGGAATCGGCGGATCATCGGATCTCCCTTCCGGAGACGAGGTCGTCCACGACGTCGGCGGCCCGGTCGACGGCGGCCGCGACCGGCGGGGAGAGGCCCATGCCCTCCTCGACGTCGGCCGGCTCGCAGCCGACCAGCAGCAGGCGGCCGACCTCGCCGCCCATCCCGGCCACGGCGGCGAGCACCGAGCGGGGGTCCATGCGGTGGGCGTCGAGGGGCGGGGCGGCGTCGACGTCGACCTCGGGCTCGAGCACGTAGACCGTGCCGGGCGCCTCGCCCCTCGGCAGGGCGTCCACCAGCACGACGAGGTCGTAGCCGTCGAGCAGCTCGTAGGCCAGGTGCACGCCCCGGATGCCGTAGTCCTCCACCCGCACGCCGTCGGGCAGGGGCCGGTCGAGGAGGCGCCTCGCCACCTCGGGGCCGAAGCCGTCGTCGCCGTTGAACACGTTGCCGATCCCGGCCACGAGCGTCCTCGTCACCGCGGCTCGACCTCCTCGGGATGGAAGAACAGGAAGCGGCCCTCGGCGGCGTACAGGTCGGCGCCGGGGTCGTCGTCGAGCACGACCGCCACCTGGCAGCCGCCGTCGACGTCGGTGAACACTCCCTCGACCGTCGCCGGCCGCCCGGCGAGGAACAGGTCGTGGGCGTCGGCCCTGCGCCCCGGCCGGAGGGTCACCTTCGACCCCCGGCCGACGTCGGTGCCGCCGACGCTGACGGTGTCCTCCCACGGGTTCACCGTCGCGTCGGCGGCCGGCTCCCACCACGGCAGTGCCTCGTCGGTCGCCGCTGCCGGCCGCAGCGAGCGGACCGCCCCGTGGAGGCGCTCGAAGACCTCGGGCGGGAAGGCGTCGACCCGGTCGAGGATGGCCGCCGCCCGCACGTCGGTCGCCCGGGCCTCGGCCTTCTCCTCGTCGGTCAGGGTCAGCACCCGCAGGGCGAGGATCTCGTCGATCTCGGTGGCGTCGCACATGTCGCCCTGGCTCTCGGGGGCGACCTGGGGGTGGTCGTCGAGGATGATCGGGGCGGCCAGCACCGTCGAGCGGTCGCCCTCCTCGCCGACCAGCACCGGCCACAGCCCGTCGTTCGTGCACGACCGCACGGCGGCGGCCGCGAACTCCGGAGCGTCGCGGGGCGAGACGAAGCCGCCGTCGTGCACGTGCAGGAGGGCGTGGACGCCGACGAGCGACCGCCGCACGACGTCGTCGCGGTGCCCGCCGAGCTCGCACCAGCCGGTCAGGTTCTCGACGGCGACGTGGACGGTGGCGAGGGGCCACGGCCCGTGGACGTCCCCGACCGTGACGACCACTCGGCCGTCGACCGGCTCCCGGCTCCTCGTCACCCCGCCGTCCTGCTCGACGGCGGCGGGCAGGGCGACCGCCACCTCGTGGCGGCCGGGGGCGCGCAGGTCGATCCCGGCCAGGTCGACCTCCCGCTCCACGGCCTCGTCCCACGCCGGCGCCGACCCGTCGGCGGCCGCCGACCGGGCCTGCACGTGGAGGAAGCGCACGGTGACGTCCAGGGTGGCGTCGGCGCCGGTCTCGACGACGAGCCCGGCCGTGGCCGACCACCGCTCGGACCCGTCGGCCTCCGCGAACGGGCGGGGGGCCAGCACGCCGAACTGCCAACGGGCCCGGTTCTTGCCCGACGACGCCCGGTACGGGTACAGCACGTAGCCCTCGTAGAGGACGGCGTCGGCCACCCGCCTGGCCCGCTCGAAGGCTGCGGCCGCGGCCTGGCTGACCGGGCTCACGCCCCGGCCTCCTTCAGCAGCTGCTCCACGACCTGCTCCCAGGACGGGAGGGCCCGCTCCGCCTTGTAGCGGGCGAGCGCGTCGATCGTGTCCCGCTGGAGGCGGATCCACCCGCTGTTCGGGAAGTACAGGTCCATCACGTCCCGCCACACCGACACGGGCAGGCGGTACGGCGCCTCCACGTGCCACGGCACCGGCTCGACGGCGAGCCCGTCGCCCCGCCGGGAGAACACGGTGCCGTTGAACAGCAGCACGAGCGGCACCTCGCCCTCCTCCAGCGCGTGGAGGTACTTGGCCCCGGCCACCTCGAAGTCGTAGGTGACGGGCACGGGGAGGTCGACCTCCGTGCAGCCGGTGAAGGCGGGGACGGTCGTGCTCACGTGGCACCAGGCGAACGGGCGCAGCGACTCGCCCCACCGGCCCCGCTCGCCGAACATCTCGAGCAGGCGGTCGCCCTCGGTGTCGGAGTAGCGGCGGCGCTGCGGCTCGATTCTGACCTGGGCGCGCAGGGCGATGGCGTGGACGGGCTCGCCGCTCGGCTCGGTGACCGACAGGCGCAGGACGATGGTCGGCGCGGCCGCGTACGGCTCGGCCCGGCCGTCCACGACCTGCACGGCCAGGTCCCTCACGTCGCCCGCCCGTGCACGGTGGCGAAGAAGTCGTCCACCGCGGCCCGGGCCTCGGCGCCGCCGTCGAAGCCGCGCCACAGCCGGCGCAGGTGGCCGACGAGCTCGTAGCAGGCGTCGATGGGCACGACGTAGGCGGTCGTGGCGTCCCTGGTGGACCGCACGAGGAGGGCCTCGACGTCGGGGGCCAGGGTGGCGAGCACCGGGTTGGCGGCGACCACGTCCTCCCAGGCGTCGAGGGGCAGGAGCGACTCGGTGGCCCCCGCCGGGCTCGGGTAGAAGCCCGCCACCCGCCCGATCGTGGAGTTGTGGAAGAAGAAGGCCACGCCCACCGGCACCTGGAGCCGCTCCCAGCCGCCCGGCACGGAGAAGCCCTCGACGACCTCGTAGCGGTCGGGCACGGCCCGGTACCGGCGCCCGCCGGCGCCCCCCGGGGTGAACAGCAGCCAGCACCCCCGGCAGGTGCAGAGCAGGTTCCTCGCGTCGAGGTCGACGACGTGGTCGTGCCGGTCGGGCACCGGCTGGGCGCACATGTCGCAGCACTCGCCGGGCCGGGGCCGGGGCTTGCCGGCCCTGATGCGCTGGAGGACGGCCAGCGGGTCGTTCACCGGGCCGGCACCGCCAGCCGGGCCTCGCCGCCCTCGTCGACGAGCGGGAGGGGGTCGAGGTGCAGGTCGGTGCCGTCGAGGCTGCGCCCGGCCCGGGGCACGTCGAAGGCGGCCCCGCACGACGGGCAGCGGAGGGCGGCGCCGTCGAGGGTGGCCCCGGCCAGCTCCGCCCCGCAGGCCGGGCAGGCGCTGCGGTAGGCGAACAGCGCGGCGCCGACCCGGCACACGACGACGGGCACGCCCTCGACCACGAGCGCCTCCAGCCGGCCCGACCCGAGGGCCCTGAGCCCGTGGATCGGCACCCAGCCCGTGCCCTCGGCCGGCCGGCGCCCGAGCGCCACCGGCACCGGGCCGGGGCCGGGCGGGGCCGCCGGGCCGGCCCCCTCCACCTCGACCCGCTCGACCTCGGGGGCGGCCTCGAGGATGGCCCGCTCGACGGCGAGCTCCATGGTCACCGCCGACGACGGGCAGCCGTCGCAGCTGCCGTGGAGGCGCAGGTGGGCGACCCCCTCGTCGTCCACCCCGAGCAGCTCGACGTCCCCGCCGTGGGAGCCGAGGTACGGGCGCACCTCGTCGAGCGCGGCGGCCACCCGGTCCTCGACCGACTGCGGGTGCAGCCCGTGGAGGACGAGCAGCGTGGCCACCAGCTCGTCGCCGGCCATCCGGTCGACCAGGCCACGGTCCTCGCCGGCCAGCTCCAGCACGCGCGCCAGCCCGGCCCCGTACAGGTCGGTGACGAGGCCGACCAGCTCCTCCACCCGCTCGACGACCCGGGGCTCGGCCGAGCGCCGCAGGTCGACGAGGAGGCCCTCGATGCGGTCCCCGACGGCGCGCAGGTCGCGCCCGGGCGCCGCCCGGCCGCCGTCGGCGATGGCGGTGGCGGGGCCGCTCGGCGAGCGGGTGCCGGCGTCCGGGTGCACGTCGCCCGGCGTCAGGTCAGGTCCGGCATGCCGCTCGGCGAGTGCTCCTTGTGGAGCACCCTGCCCTTGCCGAGGTACATGTGCACGCCGCACGGGAGGCAGGGGTCGAAGCTGCGGACCGACCGCATGATGTCGATGCCCTTGAAGTTCTCGAGGCTGTTCTCCTCGAAGATCGGGCAGTCGATGACGGCGTCCTCGTAGGGCCCCGGGGTCCCGTACACGTCGCGCGGGTTGGCGTTCCACGGGGTCGGCGGGTACGGGTGGTAGTTGGCGATCTTCCCGCCCTTGATGACCATGTGGTGGGAGAGCACGCCCCGCACCGCCTCGGTGAACCCGCAGCCGATGCCCTCGTCGGGCACCTCGAACTCGGACCAGGTCTTCGTGTGGCCGGCCCGCACCTCGGCGAGCGCCTTCTCGGCGAAGTGCAGGGCGGCGGCCGCCGCGTAGGCCTGGAAGTAGGTCCTCGCCCGGTTCCGCTCGATCGTGTTCGACCACTGCGGGACCGTCCACTCGAAGGTGGCCTCGGGCTTCAGGGCCGTCCTCGGCAGGCGGATGACCACGCTGTGGCCGGTGGCGTCGAGGTAGTCGGTGTGGACGAGGCCGGACAGGGCCGTCGACCACAGGCGGGCGATCGGGCCGCCGCCGGTGTCGAGGGCCAGGTGGTCGGTGCCGTCGAACCACCGGGGCGACATCACCCAGCTGTACTTGCCGCCGAAGTCGCGCTTCTGGGGCGCCGGGTTCGTGTGCTGGTTCCACGGGTGGCGCCGGTCGACGGTGTTGCCGAGCGGGTCCTTGGTGACGAACATCTCCTGGTCCTCCCAGTCGTCGTAGTACGACGACCCGAGGAGGATGCGGATGCCGAGGTTGATGTCGACGAGGTCGTTCGTGACGAGCTTGCCGTCGACCACCACGCCGGGCGTGACGAACATGGCCCGGCCCCACTCGGTCATGTCCTTGTACTCGAAGTTGCACACGTCGGGGTCCTGGAAGGCGCCCCAGCAGCCGAGCAGGACCCGGCGCCGGCCGACCTCCTCGTAGCCCGGGAGCGCCTGGTAGAAGAAGTCGAACAGGTCGTCGTGCATGGGCACGACCTTCTTCATGAACTCCACGTAGCGCATCAGCCGGGTGATGTAGTCGGTGAACAGCTGCACGGTGGCCGTCACGCCGACCCCGCCCGGGTACAGGGTCGAGGGGTGCACGTGGCGCCCCTCCATCAGGCAGAACATCTCCCGCGTGTACCGGGACACCTGGAGGGCCTCGCGGTAGAACTCGCCGGAGAACGGGTTGAGCGACCGCATGATGTCGCCGATCGTGCCGTACCCGTGCATCTCCGCGTGCGGGGCCTCGGCGCGGTTGGCCTGCTCGAGCACGCCGGGGTTGGTCTCGGCGACCATCTTCTCGCAGAAGTCGACCCCGACCAGGTTCTCCTGGAAGATGTTGTGGTCGAACATGTACTCGGCCGCCTCGCCGAGGTTGACGATCCACTCGCCGAGGTGGGGCGGGCGGACGCCGTAGGCCATGTTCTGCGCGTAGCAGGAGCAGCAGGCGTGGTTGTCGCCGCAGATCCCGCAGATCCGGCTGGTGATGAAGTGGGCGTCGCGGGGGTCCTTGCCCTTCATGAACACCGAGTAGCCCCGGAAGATCGACGACGTGCTGTGGCACTCGACGACCTTGCCCTGGTTGAAGTCGATCTTCGTGTAGATGCCGAGGCTGCCGACGATCCGGGTGATCGGGTCCCAGGCCATCTCGACGAGGCCGTCGGTGCCCGTCCCCGTCGTGGTCGGGCGGGTGGTCGTGGCCATGCCGCTACCTCCGGAGGTCCTGGAAGCCGGAGAGGAGCCGGTCGCTCTTCCTCCGCCACTTCGGTTCCTTGTCGACCGTCCGGGCGGTGATCCCCCGGAGGCCCCTGACCACCGAGCCGTAGAGCCCGCTCATCTTCGTGGAGACGTGCGCGCCGGGTGGCTCGTCCATGAACGGCATGAACTTGTCCGGGAAGCCGGGCATCGTGCAACCGATGCAGATGCCGCCGACGTTGGGGCAGCCGCCGATGCCGTTGATCCAGCCCCGCTTGGGGACGTTGCACTTGACCACCGGGCCCCAGCAGCCGAGCTTGACGATGCACTTCGGCGAGCCGTACTCGGTGGCGAAGTCGCCCTGCTCGTAGTAGCCGGCCCGGTCGCAGCCCTCGTGGACGGTCATGCCGAACAGCCACTGGGGCCGCAGGGCGTCGTCGAGGGGGATCATCGGGGCCTGCCCGGTCGCCTGGTAGAGCAGGTAGAGGATCGTCTCGGAGAGGTTGTCCGGGTGGATCGGGCAGCCGGGGACGCAGACGATCGGGATGCCGGCCTTGGACTTCCAGTCCCAGCCGAGGTAGTCGGGCACCCCCATGGCGCCGGTGGGGTTCCCCGCCATGGCGTGGATGCCGCCGTAGGTGGCGCAGGTGCCGACGGCGAGGACGGCGAGCGCCTTCGGGGTCAGGCGGTCGAGCCACTCACTGGTCGTCATCGGCTGGTCGGTGTCGGGGTTGTTCCCGAACCCGCACCAGTAGCCCTCGCGCTTGATCGCCTCGTTCGGGATCGACCCCTCGACGACGAGTACGAACGGCTCCAGCTCGCCCCGGTCGGCCTTGAAGAACCACTCGAGGAAGTCGTCGGCCCCGCCGTTCGGGCCGCACTCGAAGTCGATGAGCGGCCAGTGGACGGCGATCTTCGGCAACCCGGGCAGGGCGCCGAGGGCGATCTCCTCGATGCTCGGCTGGGTCGCCGCGGTCAGGGCGACCGAGTCGCCGTCGCAGCTGAGCCCGGCGTTGATCCAGAGCACGTGGATGACGGTCTCGTCCGGTGGTGCCTCGGTCGTGGACACGGCAGGACCTCCGCGCAGTGGGCAGGCCCGCGCATCGTGCGCCGCCGGTCAGTCGCTGTAAATGCGTGGACTTCGCACCTATCCGACGATCGCCTCACGAAGGGCGGGGATGCCGGTGAACGAACCGCCGGCGAGCGACTGCACGCCGAGCCCCCACGCCACGGCCGCCACCACGTCGGCGAGGCTGCCCCACGTCCACGCGTCGGCGTAGAGGAAGGCGAGGCCGAGCGGGAGGGCGACGGCCGCCGCCAGCAGGGTGGCGAGCAGCTCGACGCGGCGGATGCGGGCGCGGAGCTCGGCCGGCGTCGGGAGGTCGACGGGCTCGACCGGCTCCCGGCGGCGGGGCTCGACCGGCGGCATGACGGGCCGCTCGGCCGCCGCGGCGGCGCCGCCGTCGAGGGCCGGCGCGCCGAGGGGGACGGCGTCGGGCCGCGCCGCGGCGACGGCGTCGAGGGCGGCCAGGAGCGCGGCCCTGGCCGCGGCCGGCTCGGTGTCGACCAGGCGGCCGGCCCGGCGCACGGCCTCGGTCGCCTCCGCGTCGCCGGCCGCCGCCCGCGCCGCCGCCTCGGACAGCACCCGCAGCTCGGCGGCGAGGACCGCCTTGGCGTCCTGCAGCCAGTCGCGCCTCGTGGTGTCCCGCAGCGCCCTGACCGGTGCCGTCAGTGCGGCCCAGTCCGCCTCGGAGAGGCCGAGCGCCGGGTGGGGGCCGGTCTCGAGGTCGGTCGTGACCTGGGCCGACACCGCGACGGCGGCCTCCCTGCGAGCCTCGTCGACGGCGGCGACGGCGTCCTCGGGCCGGCCGGCGGCGACCAGGGCGGCGGCGTGGTCGAGGCGGGCGTCGGCCGGCGCCCTCGCCGCCTCGTCGAGCTGGCGGGCGACGTCGGCCCGGAGCCACTCGATCTGCTGGGTGAGCGCCTCGGCCACGGCGGCGTCGAACGCCGCCGCCAGGGCGGCCACGGCGGCGGCCGGGTCGTCGGTGGTGGCCTCCCGCTCCCCGGCCAGCTCCTCGCCGAGCGCCGCGGCCCGCTCCCGGAAGCCGCCGACGGGCGGGCGGGTGGCAGTGACCCGGCGCCACAGGTCGACCCAGGCCGGGAGTGCCCTGACCCGGTGGGCCAGGTCGGTGGCCCGCGCCTCGGCCGCCGCGGTGTCGTCGGGCGAGGCGTCGGCCGCGGCCCGGCGGACGTCGGCGGACAGGCCGTCGAACACCGTCGCCTCGGTGGCGTCGCGGACGGCGACGCGCCGCCGCAGCCGCTGCACCTCGTCTTGGAGCCGGCTGAGGACGAGCACCAGCTGGTAGCGGCCCCTGCGGTCCCGCCACAGCCGCCGCAGCCAGTACGACAGGAGGAGCCCGGCCGCGATGCAGGCCAGCGGCCACCACGCCGACCGGCGCACGGTCACCGTGTACTGGCGGTCGACGGGCGCGGCGCCGTCCTCGGCGAAGCGGAGGGTGACGGCGTTGCTCGCCGCCGCGGCGGGCAGCCGGAGGCGCACGGCCAGCTCCACCGTCCCGCCGCCCGGCACCGTGAACGTCGGGTCCCCGCCGGTGAGCGCGTCCCACACGACCCGGTCCCCGCCGGCGTTGCCCGGGGTCACGTCGGTGACCCGCAGGACGGCGCCGTCGTCGTGGCCGGTCGCGTCTTCGCCGGTGGTGTGCAGCACCAGCCGGGGCAGCGCCACCTGGACGGTGCGCCCGGTCGTCTCCGTCACCGACACGTGGTGGTCGACGACGGCCGGCGTGCGCAGCCCCGTCGTCGCCCGCTCGACGGTCGCGTCGGTCACCTCGATGGTCGACGCCCGCCGGGTGCGGGTGACCGCGACGGCGACGGGCGGGTCGGTGACCCCGTCGTGGGCCAGGCGGAGCTCGCTGCGGTAGGTGGCGCCGAAGGGCAGGTCGGCCTCGACGTGGAGCACGGCCCGCCCCCCGGCGTCCACGTCCTCGGTGTCGAGCTCCCAGGTGGCCTCGACGGGCTCGCCGCCCTCGGCCACGAACGGGTCGACCGTGGCGCTCAGGCCGGAGAGGCCGCCGTCGCCCGCGTACACGGGGAGGTCGAGGGCGAACGCGCCGGCCTGGCTGGTGACGGCCAGGCCCTCGTCGCCGGCCCCGGCGACGACCGCCGGCCCGGGCGGCCGGGTGGCCCGCACGGTGAGCAGCGAGGCCCAGGCGCCCGAGCCCGAGCGGCCGACGACGGAGGCCTCGGCCGTGCCCGGCCGGTCGCTCGCCACCGTCACCCGCAGCGGCACCTGGCCGCCGCCCACGTTGAGGGTGATCGCCGTGCCCGTCGCCCCGCCACCGGCCAGCTCGACGCTGACCGGGCCGTCGGCGTCGACCAGCAGCGCCACCGGGCCGCCCGCCGCGCCGGCCGCTGGGCGGAGGAAGAGGGTGCGGGTGACGGCCGAGCCGTCGGCCGGGACCTCGACCTCGAGCGGGCCGTCGATGCCCCGCCCGCCGGGCCGGTCGGCCACGACCACGCCGGTGGCGGCCCCGGCCGGGGACGCGGGGACCAGGGCGAGGACGGCGAGGACGGCGATGGCCACGGCAGCCGCGGCGCGCCCCGGCGGTGTCGGCACGCCGGCGGAACCTAGCGACCCGCTCCGCGCCGGCGGGGGACGCTAGGTGGTGGCCGCCGCCACCGCCGCCTGGCCGACGCTGATCCCGCCGTCGTTCGGGGGCACGACCCGGTGGGTGAGCACGGCCAGGCCGGCCAGGGCGACCACCTCCTCCACCACGGCCGACAGCCGGGCGTTCTGGAACACGCCGCCGGAGAGCACGACGGCGTCGACCCCGGTGCGCCGGGCGAGCGCCACCGCCGCCGCCCCCGCGGCCCGGCCGACGGCCTCGTGGAAGCCGGCGGCCACCACGGGCACGGGCACGCCGGCCGCGGCGTCGGCCACCACGGCGGCGACCACCGGCGCGGGGTCGAGCACGAGCAGGCCGCCGTCGCCCTCGCCCACCGCCATCTCGTAGCTCGCCGCCTCCGCCCTCGGCACCCCGCGCGCCATGGCCTCGAGCTCGGCCGCCGCCTGGGCCTCGTAGGTCACCGTGCCCCGCAGCCCGAGCAGGGCCGCGACCGCGTCGAACAGGCGGCCCACGCTGGTCGTCACCGGCCCCTTGCCCCTGGCCGCCAGGTCGGCCACGGCCGCGGCCCGCTCGCCGGCGTAGGGCGGGGCCAGGCCGGCGGCCGTCGCCCACGCCACCGCCATCCGCCACGGCTCCCGCACGGCCGCGGCGCCGCCCGGCATCGTCACCGGCGCGAGGTGTCCGAGCCGCTGGCACGACCGCAGGTCGGCCAGCAGCAGCTCGCCGCCCCACATGGTGCCGTCGTCGCCGTAGCCGAGCCCGTCGAAGGCCACGCCGACCACCGGCTCGGTGCGCCCGTGCTCGACCAGGCAGGACGCGACGTGGGCGTGGTGGTGCTGCACGGCGACGGGGTCGAGGTCGAGCTCGAGGGCGAACTTCGTGGACAGGTACTCGGGGTGGCGGTCGTGGGCGACGACCTCGGGGACGACCCGGTACAGCCCGCACAGGTGGTCGACGGCCTGCAGGAACGAGCGCCAGGTGGCGAGGTGCTCGAGGTCGCCGATGTGGTGGCTGGCCACCACGCCGGCCCCGGTCGTCACCGCCACCGTGCTCTTCAGCTCGGGGCCGACGGCGAGCACGGGCCGGAGGGCCGGGACCGGGAGGGCGAGCGGCTCGGGCGCGTACCCCCGCGACCGGCGCAGGAGCTGGAGGCCGGCCGGCGTCGCCCTCGCCACCGAGTCGTCGCAGCGGACGTGGATGGGCCGGTCGTGGGTGAGCAGGCCGTCGACCATGGGGCCGAGGCGGGCGACGGCGTCGTCGTCCTCGTGGGCGATCGGCTCGTCGCTCACGTTGCCGCTCGTGAGCACGATCGGCCGGCCCACCCCCCGCACGAGCAGGTGGTGCAGCGGCGAGTACGGCAGGAACACGCCGACCTCCGCCAGGCCGGGGGCGACCCCGCCGGCCAGGGCCGCGCCCGGGCGGGCGGGGGCGAGGACGATCGGCCGGCGGGGCGAGGCGAGGGCGGCCTCGGCGGCGGCGTCGAGGTGCACGACGGCGCGCGCCCCGTCGACGTCGGCGACCATCACGGCGAAGGGCTTGTCGTCCCTGGCCTTGCGCCGCCGCAGCTCGCCGACGGCCCGCCCGTCGGTGGCATCGACGGCGAGGTGGTAGCCGCCGACCCCCTTCACGGCCACGACCGCGCCGGAGCGCAGGGCGGCCACGGCGGCGTCGAGGGCGTCGTCGCCGCCCGCCAGCGCCGTGCCGTCGGGCGAGCGCCAGGCCAGCCGCGGCCCGCACGCCGGGCAGGCGTTGGGCTGGGCGTGGAAGCGCCGGTCGGCCGGGTCGTCGTACTCCCGCCGGCACTCGGCGCACATGGTGAACCCGGCCATCGTCGTCGCCGGCCGGTCGTAGGGCACCGCCACCGTGATCGTGTAGCGGGGCCCGCAGTCCGTGCAGTTGGTGAACGGGTAGCGGTGCCGGCGGTCGGCCGGGTCGTCGACCTCGGCCAGGCAGGCGGCGCACGCCGCCGTGTCCACGCTGACGGCCACCGACGGCGGGCCGCCGCCGTGGCTCTCGACGATCGCGAAGCCGGCGCCGCCGCCCGGCGGGACGGCCTCGGCCTCCACGGCCGTCACCCGGGCCAGCGGCGGCGGGCGGGTGGCCACCAGCCGGCACAGCTCCTCCACGCCGGCGGCCGGCCCCTCGGCCTCGATCAGCACGCCGGCGCTGTCGTTCAAAACGAAACCCGTGAGGCCGAGCGCCACCGCCTCGCGGTACACGAACGGGCGGAAGCCGACCCCCTGGACGGTCCCCCTGACCCGGATCCGGCGCCGCTCGGTCAGCAAATGCGGGGCAGCGGGTCGCCCACGAGCATGTCGACGATGCGGGTGCCGCCGAAGGACGTGAGCAGCACGACGACGCCGGCCGGGTCGTCCCGCACCTCGCCCACCACCGCCGCGTCCGCCCCGAGCGGGTCGGCCCGCAGCGCGGCCACGGCCGCGTCGGCCTCGCCGGCCGGCACCACGGCGACGAGCTTCCCCTCGTTGGCCACGTACAGCGGGTCGATGCCGAGCAGGTCGCAGGCCCCCGCCACCTCGGGCCGCACCGGCAGCCGGGCCTCGTCCAGCACCACGGCGACGTTCGCCGCCCTGGCCAGCTCGTTGGCGACGGTGCCGAGACCGCCCCTCGTGGGGTCGCGCAGCCAGCGGGTGCCCGGCGCAGCCTCGAACAGCGCCTCGACGAGGCCGCCGAGCGGCGCCGTGTCCGAGCGGACGTCGGCCTCGATGGCGAGGTCGCCCCTGGCCAGCATCACGGCCGTCCCGTGGTCGCCGATCGTGCCCGACACGACGACGGCGTCGCCCGGCCGCACCCGGTCGGCGGCGAGCGTGCGGCCGGCCGGGATCACGCCGACCCCGGCCGTCGTCACGTAGAGCCCGTCCGCCTGCCCCCGGCCGACCACCTTGGTGTCGCCGGCCACGATGGCCACGCCCGCAGCCGCCGCCGCCTCGGCCATGTCGGCCACCACCGACCGCAGCTCGTCGACGGTCAGCCCCTCCTCGAGCACGAACGCGGCGGACAGCCAGCGGGGCCGGGCGCCGACCATGGCGAGGTCGTTCACGGTGCCGTGCACGGCGAGGTGGCCGATGCTGCCGCCCGGGAACCGCCGGGGCTGCACGACGAACGAGTCGGTGGTGAAGGCGACGCGGTCGCCGCCGGGCAGCTCGAGGGTGGCCGCGTCGGCCAGCGCGGCGAGGTGGTCGTTGGCGAACGCGTCGAGGAACACGGCGTCCACCAGCGCGGCCGACGCCTTGCCGCCCGCCCCGTGGGCGAGGGTGACGACGTCGTCCAGCAGGCGGGGCCGCCGGCGCCGGAACGCCTCGATCCGGTCGAGGACGGCGGACTCGCGCCCGTCGGCGGTCATGGCGCCTCCCCGAGGGCCGACTGCACGCCGGCCCACAGCGCGGCGGCCAGCGCCGCCTGGGTCTCCTGGATGCGGTGCACGCTGTCGGCCCTGACGACGAGGCAGTGGTCGACGTCGGGCGAGGCCGCCATGCGGCCGCCGTCGTAGCCGGCGAGGCCGACGGTCAGCAGGCCGCGGCGCCTCGCCTCGGCGAAGGCGACGAGGAGGTTCTCGGAGTTGCCGCTCGTCGACAGACCGACGGCCACGTCGCCGGCCCTCGCGTGGGCGATGAGCTGGCGGGAGAACACGAGGTCGAAGCCGACGTCGTTGCCGAGGGCGGTGAGCACGGCCGTCTCCGCGGCGAGCGAGCGGGCCGGCAGCGGGCGGCCCCACGGCGGGCGGAGGAACAGGGCGACGACCGACGCCGCGTCGGTGGCGCTGCCGCCGTTGCCGAACGCGAACAGCCGGCCGCCGGCGGCGAACCGGCCGGCCATCGCCGCGGCCGCCGCGTCGAGCTCCGGCGCGGCGGTGTCCAGGGTGGCCGT
>DASWMK010000073.1 GCA_036399815.1 Acidimicrobiales bacterium | reverse complement strand
TGCTCGACTTCGGCCGCCGCCTCCAGGTGTCGATCGGCCGCTCGGGGGCCGAGCGGGAGGTGTTCGACGGGGCCGTGTCGGCCGTCGAGCTCCACCTGGCCGCCGGCGTGCTCCCCAAGGTCACCTGCTTCGCCGAGGACGCCCTGATGCGGTTCCGCATGACCAGGCGGCGGGCGCGGTGGGAGCGCACGACCGACGCCGACCTGGCGCGAGCGGTCGCCGAGCGGCACGGCATGGCGGCCGACGCCGACGCCGACGGCCCGACCTACGACGTCGTCCACCAGTGGAACCAGAGCGACCTCGCCTTCCTGCGCGACCGGGCCCGGCTGGTGCAGGCCGACGTGTGGGCCGACGCCGACGGGCTCCACTTCGTGGCCCGGTCCAAGCGGCGGGGCGAGGAGGTCGAGCTCTCCGGCGAGCACGACGTCGTGCGCCTCGACGTGCGCGCCGACCTGGCCCACCAGCGCACCTCGGTCGAGGTGCGGGGCTACGACGCCGGGCAGCGGCAGGCGGTCACCGCGACCGCCGGCAAGGACGTCGTCCAGGCCGAGGTGACCGGCGGCCGGCTCGGCGTCGACGTGCTCGGCAAGGCGTTCGACGAGCTCCCGACGATGCGGTCGCGCGACGTGCCGCTCACGCGCGAGGAGGCGGACGGCTTCGCGACCGCGGAGATGCTGCGGCGGGCCCGGTCGTTCGTGACCGCCGCCGGCGAGGTGCGCGGCCGACCGGAGCTCTCCGTCGGCAGCCGGGTCACCCTGACGGCGGTGGCGCCGCCGTTCGACGGCGACGGCTGGTACGTCACCCGGGTCCGCCACACCTACGACCTCGAGGACGGCCACCGCACCTGGTTCGAGGCCGAGCGGGCCACGCTCACGGAGGGAGGCTGAGGTGCGGGCCTGGAGCGGCCCGGCGGGGACGGCACCCGCGGACGGCGCCGGCACCCGGCTCTTCGGCGTGTACCCGGCGATCGTCGAGGCCCTCGTCGACCCCGACGGCCTCGGCCGGGTCGAGGTCAGCCTGCCCTGGCTCGGCGACCGCGACGGTGACGGGGCGGTCACCGCGTGGGCCACGCTCGTGACCCCCTACGCCGACGAGGATCAGGGCCTCGAGATCGTGCCCGAGAAGGGCTCCCAGGTCCTGGTCGCCTTCGAGGCCGGCGACGCCAGGCGGCCCTACGTGCTCGGCGCCTGCTGGAACGGCCGGGCCCGGCTGCCCGAGGCGCCGACGGCCGCCAACGACAAGCGGGTCCTGCGCACCAGGGAGGGGAGCCTCCTCGAGTTCGACGACCGCAAGGGGGCGCCCAAGGTCACGCTGCGGACCAAGGCGGGGCACGTCGTCGAGCTCGACGAGGGCGCCAGGCAGGTGACCGTGCGCCACGCCGGCGGGTGCTCGGTGGTCCTCACGTCCAGCCAGGTGCAGGTCACGGCGAACGGGACGGTCGAGGTCAACGCGTCCGCGGTCAACGTCCACGCGCCGGCGGCGACCTTCGACGGCACGGTGTCGTGCACCACGCTGAACGCCAGCGTCGCCGTCATGTCGCCGATGTACAGCCAGGGCGCCGGGAACGTCTGGTGAACGGCAATGGCCGGTCGGCCTCCCATCCCTGGCGGCTCGTGGCCCCGTGGTGGCGGTGGCCCGAGCAGGGCGTCCCGGCGGCCCGCACGGCGAGGGCCACCCGCCCGGCGCTCCAGAAGTACGACGGCACCGACTTCGTCGACCGCTTCCTCGCCGACCCGCGGCGGTCGCTCACCTACGTGGCCGAGGACACGTGGTCGTACACGGTGGCGCTGCCGCCGTCGCCGGTCGTGCCCGGGACGGCCCGACGCCGGCGGCTGACCGACGCCGCCACCGTGCCGACGTCGACCCGCAAGCTGTTCCTCCCGATCCACCACCGCTTCTACCTGGTCGTCTGCTCCCTGCACTGCGACGTCCCCGGCTTCCCGGCGGCCGGGCGGGACGACGTGTGCCGGGCCGGGTTCGTGGTCCGCCGGCGCAGCTTCGTGCCGCCGGCCGGGAACGGCTCGCCGGCCGCCCCCGAGGAGGTGCTCCGGCGCATCGCCGAGGCGAGGACGACCCTGGCCGACGTGGACCTGGGCGCCCCGGCGGGCTCGCCGGGCGACGCCGCCACCGCCGACGCCGGTCCCTCCTGGTCGTCCCGGTTCGCCACCCGCCTGGCCGCGGCCACCCAGCTGCGGGCCGCCCAGTCCGACCTGGCCGCGTGGGCGGCGGGGGCGAACCTCGTCGGCGCGCTGGAAGGGTGGGTCCCCGACCCCGTCCAGACCGACCTGGGCTCGTGGGCCCCGGTCGAGGAGGAGCCGGACCGCCTCGCCGAGCTCGTCCACCCGCTCTACCCGCTCGTCCCCGACCCCGACGACCCCGACCACGCCGGGTCCGGCGCGACGGTGTGGTTCGGCGCGGTGCCGACCGGGGGCGCCGAGCTCGACGACGCCGGCGACGCCCGCTTCGACGACCGGTCGGTCTACGAGGTCCGCTGCGTGGTCCGCCGCCACGACCCCCGTTGCCCCCGCCGCACCGGCCAGGCCGACGATTGCTGCGGGCCGCTGACGTGGAGCGCGCCCTCCGACCGCTACCTGCTGGCGGCGCCGTTCGACCTCGACGGCACGTCCCACCGCCCGGTCACGATCGCCATGCCCGACGTCAACACGCTGGTGGCGTCGGTGGGCACGCCGAAGGGCGGCCTCCGCTTCGCCCAGCCGCCCGGGTCGCTGATGATCCGCAACGACGGCACCGACGTGGGCGACGGCAGCCGGTCGGCCGGCTTCGAGATCTGCACGTTCGCCATCCCGCTGTTCACGATCGTCGCCTTCTTCGTCTTCCAGCTGTTCCTCGGCATCCTCATGTTCGTCTTCGGGCTGTGGGTGCTGCTCGCCCTGAAGCTGTGCATCCCGCCGAGCATCGAGGTGGGCGGTGGGTTGTCGGCCGAGCTCGCCGCCCTGCCGCCGAGCATCGACCTCGACCTCGACGTGAGCGTGAGCGTGAGGGCCCAGCTCGACGCCGACCTGCACGCCGTGTTCGAGGACGCCTTCGGGACCGACGTGGCCGACACGCTCGTGGCCGGGTACAGCACCCAGGCCCTCGCCGACCTCTACGTCGCGGCCGCCGTCGACGCGCCCCTCTCGGTGACCGCCGACCTCGTGTGGGAGGAGCCGGTGGCGAGGGTGGAGGTGGAGCTGCGGTGACGACCGCCCCCGTCCGCGGCTCCGGACCCGCCTACCTCGGCGTCGGCCTCGCCTTCCCCGTCGTCCCGGTCACCGGCGGCTCGCTCGCCCTCGTCGCCGGGGACGAGGCCGTCCGCCAGTCGATCACCGCCATCCTCGTGACCGAGCCGGGCGAGCGGGTGATGCGGCCCGGCTTCGGCTGCGGGCTGCGCCGCTACCTGATGCGGCCCAACGACGCCACGACGAGGGCCGAGATCAAGCGCGACGTGGAGCTGTCGCTCGCCGCCTGGGAGCCGCGGATCCGGCTGCGCTCGGTCGACGTCGTCCCCGGCGACGACCCCGAGGTGGTGCTCGTCGGCGTGGCCTACACCCACGTCCGGGACGGCCGCCCCGGCAACCTCGTCCACTCCTTCCCGCTGCGGTGAGGGCGCCATGGCCCTGCTGACCCCCGTCCTCGACGACCGCACGTGGCAGCAGCTCCGCGACGAGCTCGTCCGGCGCATCCCGCACTACACGCCGGAGTGGACCGACCACAACCCCGGCGACCCGGGCATCACCCTGCTCGAGCTGTTCGCCCACCTCGGCGAGCAACTGCTGTTCCGCTTCAACCAGATCCCCGACACGACGAGGCTGGCGTTCCTCGACCTGCTCCAGATCCCGCTGCGGCCGGCCGCCGTGGCGACGGGGCTCGTCCGGTTCCCGACCGAGCGGGCCGACGGCGTCCTCGTCCCCATCGGGACCGTCGTCAGGGCCGGTGCCGTGGAGTTCTCGACGACCACCGAGGTCGTGGCCCAGCCCGTCGACGCCCTCGCCGCCGTGCGGGCGCCGTCCGCCCCGCCGGAGGACGAGGAGGTGCGGGACTTCGCCGAGCGGGCCGTGGCCGCCCGCCTCACGGCCGGCGAGACCCCCGCGTACTACACCGTGGCCACGCTCGGACCGGGCGACCCCGACCCGGCGGCCGAGCCGCTGCGGCCCGGCGCGGCCGTCGACGGCGCGCTGTGGGTCGCCCTGCTCCGGCCCGACCCGGCCCCGGCCGGGCCCGACCCCGACCTCGCCGGCCGGCTGGTCGCGCTCGGCGTGTCGCCCGCTCTCGACGTGGTGGCGATGGGCGACGTCGACCCGTGCCCGGGCGCCGGCGAGCAGCCCCCGACCCCCGGCGTCGTGTGGCGGGCGACGGCGGCCGGGACGGTGGCGGCCGGCGACCCCACGCCGTGGCTGACGGTCGAGGTGGTGTCGGACACGACGGCCGGGCTGACGAGGGAGGGCGTGGTCACGCTCCGGGTGCCGGCCGGTGCCGGGGTGCCGGCCCTCGCCGACCCCGCCCTGGAGGGGACCGGCGACCTGCCGCCGCTGCTGGAGGACGACGAGCTGGCCGACCGGGTGCGGTGCTGGTTCCAGGCCGGCCGCCGGGAGGGCGCCCACCGCATCGCCGACCTCGCCTGGATCGGCACCAACGCGGCGACCGTCGAGCAGGCCGTCACCGCCCGCCCCGAGCTGCTCGGCACCGGCACCGCGGAGGCCGGGCAGCGGCTCGCGCTGTCCCGCCCGCCGGTGCTCGCCGGCACGGCCGGCATCGAGGTCGAGGAGCCGGGCGGGTGGGTTCGCTGGGCGGAGACCGACGCCCTCCACGCCGCCGCCCCCGACGAGCGGGTCTACGTGCTCGACGGGGCGTCGGGCGAGGTCCGCTTCGGCGACGGCACCCGCGGCCGGCCGCCCCAGATCGGCGAGCGGGTGCGGGTGGCGTCGTACCGGTCGGGTGGCGGCGCGCGCGGCAACGTGCCCGGCGGCGCCATCGACCGCGCCGACGTGGCCGGCGTCGAGGTGGCGAACCCGCTGCCCACGAGGGGAGGGGCCGACCCCGAGGCGCTCGCCGCCGCCCTCGAGCGCATCCCCGGCGAGCTCCGCCGCAGGGACCGGGCCGTGACCGCCGACGACTTCAGGGAGCTCGCCGTGCAGACCCCCGGCGGCGAGGTGGCGAGGGCGGAGTGCCTGCCCCGGTTCCACCCGAGGCTCCCGTCCGTCGAGGCGGCCGGCGTGGTCACCGTCGTCGTGTGGCCGGCCACCGACCCAGCCACCCCGAACGCGCCGAGCCCCGACCGCGCCCTGCTCGGCGAGGTCTGCCGCTGGCTCGACGCCCGCCGGCTCGTCACCACCGAGCTGTACGTCGTGCCCCCGACGTACCGGCCGGTGGCGGTGGCCGTCGGGCTCAGGGTGCGGCCCGGGTACGGCGTGGAGGCGGTGCGCCGCTGGGTCGAGCTGGCCCTCCGCCAGTACCTCGCGCCGCTGCCGCCCTACGGGCCGGAGGGGGCGGGCTGGCCGATGGGGCGGCGGGTGCACGGCCCGGAGCTCGAGGCGGCCGCGCTCGCCGTCGAGGGGGTCGAGTACCTCGAGGGCCTGACGGTCGCCGAGCGCTCGCCCGACGGCACGTGGCCGCCGCCGGCCGACCCGCCGACGGTCGAGCTCTCCCCGTGGGAGGTGCCCGAGCTGGTCGAGATCACGGTCGTCGAGGGGCCGCCGCTCGCCCCCGGCGCCGCCGTCACGCCCGCCGCCGGCGACGGGCTGGTGCCCGTGCCGGTCCCCGTGCCGAAGGTGGAGTGCTGAGGTGGCCGGCGCCGACCGCCCGTTCGCCGTCGTGGCCACCCTCGACCAGTGGCTGCGCAGCACCCACGAGGGCACCGCGGTCGACGCCGACACCGGCGCCGTCCAGCTGGCCACGGCGGCGGCCGGCGCGCCCGCCGCCACCGGCCCCCGGGCGGACCGGCCCGGCGCCCTCGCCTTCGACGACGCCTGCCGCCTGTACCGGTCGGTCCCGTCGGCCGGCGTGGTCGAGCGCTACCGGTGGCGGCCCGACGACCCCCGCGGGCGGGTGCCGGCCGGCACCGGGAGCCCGCTGCTCGGTCCGGCGGCGGCGCCGGTGGTGGGCGACTTCGGCGCCGACCCCACCGGGAGCGAGGCGCCGCCGGCGTCGCCCGGCCCCCTCGCCGTCGACGACCTCGGCCGGCTCCACGTCGCCGACGCCGCCACCGGCACGGTGACCGCCTACGACCTCGTGGACGGCCGGGTCGTGGCCAGGGTGGCCCTCGCCCCGCACGCCGTCGTCGACCTGGTCGCCGACGGCCCCGACGTGCTCGTCCTCGCCGTCCCGGCGCCCGGCGCCGCCGGTCCCGACCCGTCGCCCTTCGTGCCCGCCGGCGGCGCCGTCCCCGCCGTCGCCGGCGGCCCGCCGGCCGGCCCGGGCGGGGCCGTGCTGCTGCGGCTGGCGCCGGGCGCCCAGCCGGTGCCCGTGCCCCTCCCCGCGGCGGCCGCCGCCGTGCCCGGCGACGCCACGCCGGTCGCCGTGGCCAGGACGGCGGCCCGGGAGACGGCCGTGCTGTTCGCGGCCGCCGCGCCCGGCCCGGCCTCGGGCTGGCTGGCCGTCGACGGCACGGCCTCGCCGCTGCCGGTCGACGGCGGCCTGCTCGCCGCGCCGGCCGACGCCGTCGGCGACCGGGACGGCGGCCTCGTCGTCGGCGGCGCGCCGGGCGAGCCGCTGCTCCGGTGGGCCCGCCGCGACGGCCGCTGGCTCGCCGACCCCGGGTGGCTCGAGGGCACCGGCGCCGACGGGAGCCGCCTGGTGGCCACGCCGTCCGGCCGGGTCGGGTACTGGACGGCCGCCGGCCTCCGGCTGGCCTTCCCGGCCCGGTCGCGCCACCGGCGCGACGGCCGGGTCGTCACCTACCGGCTCGACGGGGGCGCGCCCCGCACGGCGTGGGGCAGGGTCTTCCTCGACGCCTGCGTCCCGTCGGGCACGTCGATCGGCCTCCTCGCCGCCACCACCGACGACCCCGGCTCGCCCGACGTCCCCGAACCCGCCGTCCCGTGGGTGCCGCCGGCCGGGGCCGACGTCACCGGCATCGACCCCGCGGCCGCGCCGCCCATGCTCCCGCTCGCCCTCGTGCGGCCCGCCGCCGAGGCGGCCCGGCCGTACCGCAGGGACACGGGGCCCGAGCTGGCCTGGGTGCGGCGGCCGGCCGGGGACCCCTTCCGCACCTACGAGGCGCCGGTGATGGCGCCGCCCGGCCGCTTCCTGTGGCTGACCCTGGTGCTGCGGGGGAGCGGCCGGGCCACCCCGAAGGTGCGGGCGGCGAGGATCGAGCGGCCCGGCCACGACTTGCTCCGCCGGCTGCCGGCCGCCTGGTCGGAGGACGAGGCGGCCGCCGACTTCCTGCGCCGCTTCCTCGGGCCGGTGGACGGCGAGCTCCAGGGGCTGCTGGCCCGCTCGGCCGCCCGCCACCTGCTCGTCGACCCCCGCACGACGCCGAGCGAGGCGCTCGAGTGGCTGGCCGGCTTCGTCGGGCTGGTGCTCGACCGCCGCGTGCCGATCGACCGCCGCCGCCGCATGGTGGCCGAGGTGGCGACGCTGTTCCGGTCGAGGGGCACGGTCGCCGGCGTCGCCCGCTTCGTGGAGCTCACGGCCGGCGTCCCCGTCACCGTGATCGAGCGGTGGCGGCTGCGGGGGCTCGGCGGCGCCGTGCTCGACGAGACCTCGGCCGACGCCGCGAGCTGGCCCGTGCTCGGCGCCGGCTTCCGGGTCGGCGGGGCCGTGGCCGGACCGGGCGCGGCGGCGCCGGGCGAGGGGCCGGCCCCGGCCCCCGACGCGTTCGCCACCTCCGCCCACCGGTTCTCGGTGCTGGTGCCGGCGGCGCTGTCGCCCGACGGGCTCGGCGCAGTCCGCCACGTCCTCGAGGTCCACCGCCCCGCCCACACGGTGGTCGACGTCTGCACCGTCGACGGCGGCATGCAGGTCGGCGTCGGCCTGCACGTCGGGCTGTCGTCCGCCATCGGCCCGACGAGCGGCTTCGGCCGCCTCGTGCTCGGCGACGCCGTGCTGGGCCGGGACGCCCTGCTCGGGGCGGCGAGGACCGGTGTCCGCCCCGGCTCGGCCCGCACGGGCTCGTCGACGAGGGTGGGATGAGCGCCGCCCCCGACCTCACCCTGGAGCGGGTGGCGGCGCGCCTTCGGTTCCCGGCCGGCGGGCGGGACCGCGCCGTCGAGGAGCGGGTCGGGCGGGCCGTCGCCGGCTGCGGCGACGGCGTCGCCGACCGGCTGGAGGGCGCCGGGATCGGCGCCGACGAGATCGTCGTC
>DASWMK010000072.1 GCA_036399815.1 Acidimicrobiales bacterium | reverse complement strand
GTCGAGGGAGGCGTCGGTGCTGGCGTCGCCCAGCTGGGCGACGTCGATGGTCGTCCCCTCGACCACCGCCGCCTCCTCGGGCGACAGCGCCGGCGCGTCGACCTCGAGCAGGTCGGTCGGCCCGCCGCCCTCGGTCACGGCGCCGGCCATCACCATCTCGGCCGCCTCGACCTCGTCCTGGGGCGGCGGCATCTGGGCCTCGGCCGACTCGGCGGTGACGTCCTCGTTGCCGGTCGCCTCCCGCTCGTCGCCCCAGGCGACCTGGGACTGGGGCTGGTCGCCGCCGGTCGAGCCGACCTGGGACCACTCCTCGGCCGAGATGGCCGGGCCGCCCTCGGCCGACTGCCACACCTGGTCACCCGTGCTCGGGTCCACCACCCACTCCCCCTGGGCCCACTCCTCGCCCTGGTAGGACTCCTCCTCGGCCAGCTGCGTCTCGCTCTTGATGTCGACCCGCCAGCCGGTCAACCGGGCCGCCAGCCGGGCGTTCTGGCCCTCCTTGCCGATGGCGAGGGAAAGCTGGTAGTCGGGGACGATCACCTCGGCCGTGCCCGACTCCTCGTCGATGCGGACCTCCTTCACCTTGGCCGGCGAGAGGGCCTTCATGACGAACTCGACGGGGTCCTCGGAGAACGGGACGATGTCGATCTTCTCGCCCCGCAGCTCGTTGACCACCATGCGCACCCGGGCGCCCCTGGCCCCGACGCAGGCGCCGACGGGGTCGACGTTGCGGTCGTTCGACCAGACGGCGATCTTCGTGCGGTGCCCGGGCTCGCGGGCGCAGGCCTTGATCTCGACGATGCCGTCGGCGATCTCGGGGACCTCGAGCTCGAACAGGCGCTTGATGAGGCCGGGGTGGGTGCGGCTGACGACGATCTGGGGGCCCTTCGAGGTGCGGCGGACCTCGACGATGTACGCCTTCAGCCGGGTGCCGGGCTCGGGCCGCTCGTAGGGGACCTGCTCGGCCTGGGGCAGCAGGGCCTCGACCCGGCCGAGGTCGAGGAGCGTGTAGCGGGAGTCGCTCTGCTGGATGATCCCGGTGACGATGTCGCCCTCGCGGCCGGCGTACTCCTCGTACTTCTGCTCGCGCTCGACCTCGCGCAGGCGCTGGGTCATCACCTGCTTGGCCGTCTGCGCGGCGATGCGCCCGAAGTTGTCGGGGGTGGCGTCCCACTCGCGCACGACGTTGCCGGCGTCGTCCAGCTCCTGGGCGATGACCTTGATCGTGAACTGGTCGTCGATCTCGACGAAGGCCTCCTCGGCCGCGCCCGGCATGCGCCGGTACGCCGACTCGAGGGCGTTGGCCAGGGCGTGGAGCAGGACGTCGGTCGAGATGCCCCGCTCGGTCGCGAGGGCCTGGAGGGCCTCCATCATCTCGAAGTTGCCGGTCATGGCGTTGCGGCCTTCCTCTTCTTGGTGCGGGTCCCTCCCTGGCCGGGCTTGGGCGCCGGGCCCCACTCGAACACGGTGCGGGCCCGCTCGACCTCGTCGTAGCGGAGGGTGCGCTCGGCGGGGTCGTCCCCCTCGGTCGGGCGGACGGTGAACGACTCGTCGTCGGCGGCGACCAGCGTCCCCCGGACGCGGCGCTCGCCCTCGACGCCGGGGAGCGTCTTGACGGTGACCTCGCTGCCGACGGCGCCGGCGAAGTGGGCGGCCGTGCGCAGCGGCCGCTCCAGCCCCGGGCTCGACACCTCGAGCGTGTAGCGCCCGGGGATCGGGTCGTCCTCGTCGAGGACGCGGGAGACGCGGCGGGTGAGCTCGGCCAGGTCGTCGAGGCCGACCCCGCCCTCCCGGTCGACGAGGACCCGCACGGCGCCGCCGGTGTGCTCGACGTCGTACAGCGACATGCCGGCCCCGGTGACCAGCGGCTCGACCAGCGCACGCACCCGCTCGCCCGTCGTCACCGTGTCACCTCCTCGTCCTGGCAGTACGAAGGCGTGGGCCGGAGCCCACGCCTTCGGGGGTCGATCCTCGAATGCGATCTGGAACGTGGATGATACCAGCCGGTTGGCGATCCCGGCCTGGCGGCGTGCCGTCCGCTACCTCGCCGCCAGCCCCGACGAGCTGGGCGGGAGCTGGCCGAACATGGCCATCCCGGCGAGCCCGCCGCTGTCGCTCACGGCGAACCCGCTGACCGTGCCGGAGCCGGAGTTCAGGACGTACAGGAAGGCGTCGTCGTCGGTGAGGTCGAGGTCGATCGGCGCGCTGTGGGCGCCGTTCCTCCCGGCCGCCGGGTCGAGCAGGGCGAGGGTGCCGTCCGGGCCGACCTGGAAGCTCGACTCCGTCCCGCTGCCGGTGTTGGTGGTGAACGCGAACCGGCCGTCGGAGGTCACGACGACCCAGCAGGCCGCCGTCTGGTGGGTGTTGACCGACGGGGACACGACGGCGAGGTCCATGCGGACCGGGTCGTAGGACGTCACCGCGCTGTGGCCGGGGGTCCCGTTGAACGCCTCGGACACGAGCAGGTGGCCGGTGGGCGTGAACGCGAACCCGAACGGCTCGATGCCGACCGACTGGCGGATGGCGGGCGGAGCGGCCCGGCCGTCGGACCGGATGCGGTAGACGTCGATCAGCTGGGTCGACTTCTCGGTGACGACGAGCAGCCGGCCGTCGGGGCTGAAGCCGACCTGGGCGGGGTTCGGGAACGGGTTGCCGAGCGGCTGGCGGGACCCGGCGATCGGCGTGAGCGAGCCGCCGGCGCCGATGCGCAGGCCGCTGACGTTGGCGACGGCGCCGGCGTTCAGCACGTAGAGCAGGTCGCCGTGGACGGTGAGGCTGATCGGGCGGGCGCCGCCCGACGGGAACACGCCGACCCGCCGGAGGCCGTCGGGCTGCACGGCGAAGGTCGTCACCGTGTTCGACCCGGCGTTCACGGCGAACAGCAGGGACCCGTCGTCGTTCAGGACGAGCGCGCCCTGGGAGCCGAGCCCGGCGCCGGTGCCCCGCCCGCCGGTCGGGACCGAGCCCTGGACGGCGAGGTCGCCGTCGCCGGCGCGGGCGAAGGCGACCACGGCGTTCGCCGCCGCCTCGTTGGTGAGCACGTACACGGCGCCGGCCGGCTCGCCGGCACCTGCCGCCGACGGTGCGACGCCGGCGACGGCCAGCGCGACGAGCGCCGGGACCGCCAGCGACCGCAGGACGCGTCGGATCGGGACGGGCATGGGCTTCCTCCTCGTAGGGGGTCGCCCGGCCCCTACCCCGCCCTCCCGCGACGGCGCTTACGGAGCGGGGAACAGACGCTGAACTCCGGCCGACGCCGAGCCCGGCGGGGGCGGGTTGCGCCGGATGCGGCAGTCCCGCCTAGTAGGCGCGGCCGACGATGGCCACGAGGTCGGGCTCGTCGTCGGCGAGCGGGAGGCCGCCGTCGGGCCGCTGGAGGCAGCGGACGCTGACCGCGGACTCGGCCAGCTTGGCCTCGCCCTCCTCCCCGAGCACCGACCACGGGATCCTCGCGAAGCCGACGGTCGCGGCCTCGGCCGCCTCGTCCACCGTCGACACCTCGGGCATGCGCGCGTCGCGCCGCTCGGTGGCCTGCCAGAGCAGGTTGGCCTGCACCTGCTCCATGGCCGACACCGTGTGCTCGACGGCCCCGGTCACCGCCACCTGCTCCTTGGTCCTCGTGTCCCGGCGGGCGACGGTCACCGTGCCCTCGGCCAGGTCCCGGGGCCCGACCTCGAGGCGGACGGGCACGCCCTTCAGCTCCCAGTCGGTGGCCCGCCGGCCGAACGAGGTCGACACGTCGTCGTCCAGCTTCGCCCTGATCCCGGCGGCGGCCAGCCCGTCGACCAGCGCCCTGGCCGCCTCGACGGTGCCGCCCTCGTCCCGCACGACGAGCACGACGGCCTGCACGGGCGCCAGCCGGGGCGGCAGGCGGAGGCCGGCGTCGTCGCCGTGGGCCATGATCAGCCCGCCGATCAGCCGGGTCGACGCCCCCCACGACGTCTGCCACACGTGCACCTGCTCGCCCCGGTCGTCGAGGTAGGTGATGTCGAACATGCGGGCGAAGTTCTGGCCGAGCTCGTGGCTGGTCCCCATCTGGAGGGCCTTGCCGTCGCCCATCATCCCCTCGCACGTGAAGCTGTTGATGGCCCCGGGGAAGCGCTCGCGGGCCGTCTTGCGGCCGGGCAGCACGGGCACGCCGAGCACCTCGACCATCGTCGACGTGTAGACGTCGCGGAGGATCCGGATGCTGTAGTCCCTGGCGTCCTCACGGGTGGCGTGGGCGGTGTGGCCCTCCTGCCAGAGGAACTCGGTCGTCCGCAGGAACACCCGGGGCCGCAGCTCCCAGCGCACGACGTTGCACCACTGGTTCACGAGCAGGGGCAGGTCGCGGTAGCTCTGGATCCACTTCGAGAAGTAGGCGTTGATGATCGTCTCGCTGGTGGGCCGCACGGCGATCGGCTCCTCCAGCTCCTTGCCCCCGCCGTGGGTGACGACGGCGAGCTCGGGGCTGAACCCCTCGAGGTGCTCGGACTCCTTCTCGAGGTAGCTCATCGGGATGAACAGCGGGAAATAGGCGCCCATGGCCCCGGTGGCCTTGATGCGGGCGTCGATCTCGGCCTGCACCCGCTCCCAGATGGCGAACCCGTACGGGCGGATGACCATCGTCCCCCGCACCGGCCCGTTCTCGGCCAGCTCGGCCTTGGCCAGCACGTCCTGGTACCAACGGGGGAAGTCCTCCGCCTGCGGGGTGACGACCGGTGCCTTCGCCATAGGGGGGCGATGGTACCGGCGGGCTCCTCGCCGGCCCGCCGAGATCGGGCGACCGGCCCGCGGCGACGACCGCCCCCGCGTCAGGCCAGCCGCACCCAGGAGGCCACGGAGGGCACGCCGGCGGCGTCGAGCACGAACACCAGGTAGTAGCCGGCGGGAGCGACGGCCGGGGACGGCGGCGCCGAGGCCCGCACCACGACGCCGGTGCCCTCGAGCACGAGCTCGACGTGGCGCTGCTCCATGTTGTTGGTGTGGGTGACGGACCCGGGGCGCACGAGGACGACCCTCGCGACCGACGCCGTGGCCCGCACCTCGAACACCTCGCCCCACGTGACGACGGGCGGGGCGGCGACGATCGACGGGCGGGGCCCCCTGAACAGGTAGGGCGGCGAGTACAGCTCGAAGGTGTCGAGCCCGCCAGGGTCGATGTTGTCGCCGGCCGACAGGACCCGGCCGTCGGGCAGCAGCAGCGCCGTGGAGTGGTAGCCGCGGACCTTCGTCTGCGTCGCCATCGGCGTCCACGCGTCGCCGGCTGGGTCGTACAGCAGCGACCGGTGGAGGTTGCCGTCGGCGTTCGAGCCGGCGACGCCGAGGATCGTCCCGTCGGGCAGGAGCACGGCGTTCATGTGGGCCCGCGGCTCGGGCAGCGGGGCCCGCCGCCGCCACCCGTCCTCGGGCCGGTCGACGTCGAACGCCTCGACCATCGCGCCGGACGGGTACGTGCTCCCGCACAGGAGGAGCTCGTGGGGGCCGCCGGGCCCCCCGGGCAGGAGCACCCCGCCGCCGTTGTGGTGCGAGCGCAGCAGCCGCGGGCTCGCCGACCAGCTCCAGTCCTCCGGGTCGAGCGACCAGGAGTCGTCGGGGCCGGGGCCGGCCGTCAGCACCCGCCCGTCGGGCATCACCTTCTGGTGCGGGTAGAGGCCCAGGCGCCGGCTGCCGACCGCGGTCAGGCTGGCGTCGGCGGCCGAGTACACCTCGACGTCGTCGTTGACGACGCCCGAGCGGTCGATCTCGCCGCTGACGATCACCACCTGGTCGCCTGCCGGCATGGTGGTCACCGTCGGGTACCAGCGGCCCTGGCGCATCGGCGGGCCAGACGCCCACGTCGCCGTCACCGGGTCGAACAGGGTCGTCCAGTTCGGCGGCGGACCGGTCTTGGCGCCGCCGGCGAAGAACACCCGGCCGTCGCCCAGCATGCAGTGGCCCGAGCAGAAGAGGTCCTTCGGCGGATCGGTCCGCACCCGCGAGCCGTCGGCCGGGCTCCACATCACGGCGTCCCCGCCTTCGAGGAACAGGACGTGGCCGGTGTGGAGGAGGACGGCGTGGACGGCGATGACGCCGGTCGGGCTCTGGATCGGCGCCGACCAGGAGCCCACGACCTCGGGGGGACCGCCGAGCGACGACGGAGCGTCGATCGACGCGACCGGCTCGGCGGCGCCGAGCGAGCACCAGCGCTCCTCCTCGGCCGCCGCCGCTTCCGAGCCGCCCCGGAGCGCACGCCCCGCCACCAGGCCGGCGGCCGCCATGCCGACGCGCCGCCCGAGCGCGCGGCGGGTCATCCGTTCCGCTCCCACCGTGCCCCCCGTTCCCTCCGTCGCCCGCGTCCCTCCAACGCCGGCGATTCGCCACACTACCCCGTCAACTGGACGATCGGGGCGAAAAGGGGAATGACGCTGGAATGCCGCCAACACGCCGGAGACGGCGACGGGAGCCGACGCCGCTAGGCGTCCACCCTGCGGTGGATGGAGGTGACGACGGCCTCGCTGTGGTTGGCGTCGGCGCCCTTCTCGTCGAGGA
This sequence comes from Acidimicrobiales bacterium, assembly GCA_036399815.1. Taxonomy (NCBI): domain Bacteria; kingdom Bacillati; phylum Actinomycetota; class Acidimicrobiia; order Acidimicrobiales; species Acidimicrobiales bacterium. Next base: position 5,073 of record DASWMK010000072.1, on the reverse strand, counting down.
GGGCGGCCCGGTCGGCCTCGGCCTCGGCGGCCGCGCCGGCGTCGGCGTCGGCCATGGCCGCCTCGAGGCCCTCGGCGGCGATCTTCTCGCCCCACTCGACGAGCGCCTCGACCATGGCGTCCTCGGGCACGACCTTCACGACCTTGCCCTTCACGAACAGGTGGCCACGCTTTCGGCCGGCGGCGATGCCGAGGTCCGCCTCCCTCGCCTCGCCCGGCCCGTTCACCACGCACCCCATGACCGCCACCTGGATGGGCAGCTCCCGGTCGCCGAGCGCCTTCTGGGCGGCCTCGGCCACCGCGATCACGTCGATCTCGGCCCGGCCGCACGACGGGCAGGCGATGAGGTCGAGGCCCTTGCGCTCCCGCAGGCCGAGCGCCTCGAGCAGCTGGCGGCCGGCCCTCGCCTCCTCCACCGGGTCGGCGGTGAGCGAGTAGCGGATCGTGTCGCCGATGCCCTCGAGCAGGAGCGTGGCGATCCCGGCCGTCCCCTTGAGCAGGCCGCCGGGCATCGGCCCCGCCTCCGTCACCCCGAGGTGGAGCGGGTGGTCGGTGACCTCGGACAGCTGCCGGTAGGCCTCGACCATCAGCGGCACGTTCGACGCCTTGACCGAGATCTTCACGTCCTCGAAGCCGACCTCCTCGAAGTAGGCGAGCTCCTGCTGGGCCGACTCGACCATGGCCGCCGCCGTCAGCCCGCCGTGCTTCTCGTAGAGCCGGGGGTCGAGCGAGCCGCCGTTCACGCCGATGCGGATGGGCACGCCCCGGTCCCGGCACTCCGAGGCCACGAGCTTGATGTGCTCGGGCTTGCGGATGTTGCCCGGGTTCAGCCGCAGGCAGTGGACGCCGGCCTCCAGCGCGGCGAGCGCCATCCGGTGCTGGTGGTGGATGTCGGCGACGATGGGCACGGGCGACCGGGGCACGATGCGGGCCAGGCCCTCGGCCGCCTCGACCTCGTTGCAGGTGCAGCGGACGATGTCGGCCCCCGCGCCGTGCAGGGCGTAGACCTGCGCGAGCGTGCCCTCGACGTCGGCGGTCTTCGTCGTCGTCATCGACTGGACGGACACGGGCGCACCGCCGCCCACCGCCACCGGGTTGGTCGGGTGGCGGAGGACGATCTGGCGCGTGACGCGACGGGGGAAGGCCATCGGCGGGCCGCTACCCGCCGAGCGACACGGGGTCGACCAGGTCGAGGTAGAGCGACGTGACGGCCACGAACACCAGCAGGGCGACGACCCCGTAGGTGAGGGGCATGAGCTTGGCCACGTCCACACGGTACGGGCGGCCGCGCCGGGAACGGATGCGCTCGTAGGTGGCGATGGCCACGTGCCCGCCGTCGAGGGGCAGCAGCGGGACGAGGTTGAAGATCCCGACGAACACGTTGATGGTGACGAGGAACTCGGCCAGGCCGACCCAGCCGGCCTCGGTCTGCTCGGCCCCGAGGCGCACGGCGCCGACCACCGAGATGACCCGGCCCTCGTCGCCCGACCCCGGCTCGGTGGCGGTCTCCTCGCCGCCGCCGTCGAACAGGCGCGACGTGTACTCGGACAGGCCGCCCGGGGTGAAGAACGAGCCCAGCGCCTGCACGGACACCTTGGCCATGCTGCCGAAGGTCGTGAACGACCGGCCGGCCGCGGTCAGCGGGTCGTCGCGGACGTAGGGGGCGTCGGCGCCGACGCCGAGGAAGCCGACCCGCTCGCCGGTCGCCGGGTTGCGATCGCCGAGGGTCGCCTCGAGCGTGCGGGTGCCGCCCTCGCGCTCGACGGTGAGCGAGACCTCGTCGCCCGGCCGCCCGGTCACCTCGGCGCGGAGGTCGTCGAAGGTCTCGACGGCCCGGCCGTCGACGGCGACCACCCGGTCGCCCGGCTGGAGGCCGGCCTCGTCGGCCGCGCTGCCCTCGGTGACGGCGCCGACCGTCCAGCGGGCCTCGTCGCGGTCGATGCCGTGGAAGGCGAAGATCCCGAACAGCAGCAGCAGGGCCATGAGGAAGTGCATGCCCGAGCCGGCCACGGCCACCGACAGCCGGCGCCAGAACGGCTGCTGTCGGTAGGTGCGGGGCTCGTCGGCGGGGTCGACCTCGTCCAGGTTGTGCATGCCGATGATGCGGACGTAGGCGCCGGCCGGGACGGCCTTCAGCCCGTACTCGGTCTCGCCCCGGCGGAACGACCAGATCCTCGGGCCGAAGCCGATGAAGAACTCGGTGACCTTCATGCCGGCCGCCTTGGCCGTCAGGTAGTGGCCGAGCTCGTGGAAGAAGACCATCACGATGATGGCGAGGACCACGATCAGCATCGGCAGGCCCCCGAGTAGGCCGAGGGCGAGGATGCCGAGGACGAGCAGGACCAGGCCGGTCCTGCCCTGGTGGGCCTGGCCGGACGGGCGCCCGTCGCCCTCCGGGAACGTCATGACCCGCCGGGCGCGCGCCCGCCCGGGGTCGGGGGGCGGCGGGGCCGGGGGCGGGGTGGGCGGCTGGGGGGCGTCGGTCATGCGGCCTTCTCGATCACGCGGCGGGCCTCGTGGCGGGCCCTGCGGTCCATGTCGATCACAACGTCCACCGACGTGGCCGGTGTTCCATCGTGCCGCTCCAGCACCGTCCCCAGGACATCGGCGATCGACAGCCACGGGATGAGCCCGTCGAGGAAGGCGGCCACGGCGACCTCGTTCGCGGCGTTCAGCCACGCCGGGGCGGTGCCGCCCCGCCGCCCGGCCTCGTAGGCGAGGCCGAGGCAGGGGAAGGCGTCGAGGTCGGGCCGCTCGAAGTCCAGGCGCCGGAGCGTGGCCCAGTCGATGGTGCCGAACGGGGTAGCCGACCGCTCGGGGTGACCGAGGGCGTACGCGATCGGCAGGCGCATGTCCGGCATCGACAGCTGGGCGATCACCGCGCCGTCGGTGAACTCGACCATCGAGTGGACCACCGACTGGGGGTGGACGACGACCTCGACCCGCTCGAACGGCGTGCCGAACAGCTCGTGGGCCTCGATCACCTCGAGCCCCTTGTTCATGAGCGTCGAGGAGTCGACCGTGATCTTCGGCCCCATCCGCCAGGTGGGGTGGGCGAGGGCGTCGTCGACGGTGACCTCGGCCAGGTCGGCCCTCGTCCGCCCCCGGAACGGCCCGCCGCTCGCCGTGAGCAGGATGCGGGCGACCTCGGCCGGGCGGCCGGCCCGCAGGCACTGGTGGATGGCGCAGTGCTCGCTGTCGACGGGGATGATCTCGGCGCCGGGGGTGGCCCTCGCCTCCTGGACGAGCGGCCCGGCGGCGATCAGCGACTCCTTGTTGGCGAGCGCCAGCCGCCGGCCCGCCCGCAGGGTCGCCAGGGTGACCTGGAGGCCGGCGAAGCCGACGACCCCGTTGACGACCGTGTCGGCCCCGGCGGCGACGCTGGCCAGGGCGGCCGGCGGGTCCTCCGGGGTGCAGCGCACCTCGCAGCCGAGGGGCCGGAGGCGGTCGGCGAGCGCCCGCGCCGCGCCCTCGTCGGCCACGGCGACCACGGCCGGGCGCCACTCCTCGGCCTGCGCGGCGAGCGCCTCGACCGAGCGGCCCCCGGCGGCCAGGGCGACGACGTCGTAGCGGCCGGGGTCGGCCCGGACCACGTCGAGGGTCTGGGTGCCGATGGAGCCGGTGCTCCCGACGACGGCGACCCTGGTCGGCACCGGCTCAGGCCAGGTCCAGCAACCGCACGAGGTAGTAGGTGGCCGGGAGGACGAAGAGCAGGGCGTCGAACCGGTCGAGCAGCCCGCCGTGGGCCGGGAGCGTGCTGCCCATGTCCTTCACCCCGAGGTCGCGCTTCAGCATCGACTCGCACAGGTCGCCGAGCGGGGCGGCCACGGCGGCGACGAGCCCGAGCTTCAGGGCGTCGCCGACCGTGTCGAACGGGTGGATGCCCGGGAACTTGCCGACGATCAGGGTGGTGGCGATCACCGTGAGGGCGATGCCGCCGATCAGCCCCTCCCAGGTCTTGTTCGGGCTGACGTCCGGGGCGAGCGGGGCGCGGCCGAGGTTGCGGCCGACGGCGTAGCCGCCCACGTCGTAGGCCACGGTGGCGACCACGGCGCCGAGCAGCATGCCGATCCCGTTCGGGAACTTCAGCAGCAGCGCCGCGAACGACCCGAGCCCGCCGACGTAGGCCACACCGAGCAGGGTGACCCCGAGGTTCGGGACGGGTCGCTCCTCCCCCGCCCCGACGAGGTGCCAGAGCAGGCCGAACACGACCGTGAGGAAGACCACGAGCGGGTAGGCGGCCTCCCCCCGCCAGTAGGCGGCCAGGGCCATGGCTGCGGTGGCGGCCAGGCCGAGCAGGACGGCCGGCTGGTAGCCGGCCTGGCGGGTGGAGGAGAAGAACTCGATGGCGGCGACCACGAGCACGGCGGTGACCAGCACCATCGTCGCCCGGGGGCCGACCTTGAACAGGATCAGGGCGACGGCCGCGAACAGCACGCCGACGCCGATGGCCACGGGGACGTCGCGCCCCGCGCCCTGGCCGCCGGTGCGTCCCGGCCCGCCCGGGCCGCCGGCCGCCCGGCGGGCGCCCTGCGCGCCGGCGGTCCTCCGGGTGCCGGTCGCCGCGCCGGCCGCTCCCGCGCCGCCGTCGGCACCGGACGCCAACGCCGCGGCCCTGGCCCGGCGCTCGGCGGCGGCCGTGCGGCGGCCCGGGGCGGGCGCGGCGGCGGCGCCGGCCGGGTCGGGGTCGACCTCCGCGCCGGGCGCGTACTCGTCGGGGGCCGACGCCGGTCGGGCGCCGGCGATGGTCGGGTCGCCCGCCAGGGGGCGACCGTCGCGCCCGAGGGGGACGGCGGCCGCGGCGGGGCGGGCCCGGCCGGCGAGGTCGCCCTCGGCCGCGACCGGACTGGCCGCCACGCCGGGGTCGACGGGGCGGCCGCGGCCCGGCCCGGCGGCCGGCGCCCGGCGGCCGGGCCCCGCGGCGGGATCGCCGGGCAGGCGACGCCCGGGGTCGGCGGGGCCGCGGCGGCCGGGCGCGCCGCCCGGGTCGCCGGGGACACCGCGGACCGGCCCGCCGGCGCCGGGGTCGCCCGGCACCCCGCGAGCGGGGCCCGCCCCGCCGGGATCGCCGGGC
>DASWMK010000071.1 GCA_036399815.1 Acidimicrobiales bacterium | reverse complement strand
CGGCGCCGGCGCCGGCGCCGGCGGGTGACCCGCTGGGTGTCCTGCGTTCCCCGCCGAGATCGCACTGCCGACCTCGCTCGCCGTGGCCGGCCGGCGGCGTTCCCGACGGCGAGCGCCGTGGCTGGCTGGCGGCTCCCGAGGGCGACCGTCGCCGGCCGGGTGGCCCCGCCGGCCTGCCCCGCCGTCCCGGCCGGTCGGCCTGCTGGCGGCCGACGGGCGGCGCTCTCCGGGGCGCCTGCCGCCATCGCCCGCCGCCGGCGGCGCCGACGATGTGACCGCGCCTCGTCCACGGGGTCGCGCCGACTGCGGTGGGCTTCGTCGGGCGGCGCCGACCTGACGGCCCGTCGCGCCCGCCGTGGCGCCGGGCGGGCCAACGGGGGCTCGTGCCGGCCGGGGACGGTCCGGCCGGCGTGAGGCGGGGGAGCGGTGGGCAGACCGTTGGAGAGCCCTCCGGCCGGCGCTCTCGACGCCGAGGCCAGGGCACGTCGCGCGTCCAGACGTCGACGGGCCGAACCCCGACAATGGTTGCATAGCAAGCGCAGATTTCCTCCGAGTCCGGATCATCGCGTGGTTCGTGCACACGGCTTTGAAACGTGCAAAGATCAATACCGGCGGTAACGCTGCCGATATCGTTGTATGACCACGGCGGGACGCACGCTCAAGGAGGGCGCTACGTTGAGCGTTTCTTGCACCACAGCGCGTGGTGTCGGGACACCTCAAGCCTCACGTCGTCGCGCCCGTCACGCTGTGCGTTCAGCGACCCTGGCAAACGGGTCAACTCGCTACAGGAGGGCGGACCACCATGCGTGGCAATCACTGGTATTGAGGGGAATGCTGCCCTCGGGCGGACGTTACACGGAACCAACGGGCGACCCCAATCGGGACCCAATGAACGGCGGGGGAGGCGGCGTGCGCGGCAACCACTGGTACTGATTCACCCATTCCCTGTTGACCACCGACGGTGGTCATTGGCAATTGGATCACCACTCTTGGCGAAGGAGGGCGGCGAAGTGCGCGGTAACCATTGGTACTGATTTCGACCCCGCTGGACGACTCGACCGGACGAGACCGAGGAGCACCCGCGATGCGCGGCAACCACTGGTACTGATCCCCCCACCCACCCCCCAGGCGACCGACACCCCGAACGGCGGAAGGAGCGACCGAGATGCGCGGCAACCACTGGTACTGATTCCCTGATCTTGGAGGCGGCCCGGGTGCGCTCGCGCTCAGGTGCCGCCTGGTACCTGTCGATTTCGTACGAGGGCGGCCGTCCGCGAGGATGGGCCAGCCCCAGAGGAAAGGGCGCCGACATGCGTGGAAACCACTGGTACTGATCCCGAGACGGGCTCCGGCGGGCTCGTCGGTGGCCGTCCGGCCGGCGCGGGCACCATGGCGGGGAACCACCGGCCACGGTGGTGGGGCCGTGCGTGAACGGCAAGGAGAGGCGTGCTCCGACGATTTCGTGAACTGTCCGGCCCGCTGGCGACGCGGGACTTCCGCCTGGCCTGGTTCGCCCAGCTCGCGAGTGAGCTCGGGGACTGGGCGGCGCGGTTGGCGCTCGCCGTCGTCGTCCTCGAGCGCACCGACTCGGCGCTGCTCAGCGGGCTGGTCACGACCCTCTCGGTCCTGCCGTGGGTCGGCATCGGCCAGGTGCTCGCGACCCTCGGCGACCGCTTCCCCCGGCGCACGGTGCTCATCGTCGCCGACCTCGTGCGCGCCGCCGTGTTCGCGGTCATGGTGGTGCCGCTCCCGGTCCCCGTCCTCCTCATCCTGACCTTCGTCGCGGGCCTCGCCACGCCGCCGTTCCAGGCGGCACGGTCCGCGCTCCTCCCCGAGATCCTCCCCGAGGACCGCTACGGCGACGGCCTCGCCCTCGCGCAGGTCACCGGCAACACCGCCGTCCTCCTCGGCTACCTCTCCGGTGGCGGCCTCGTCGCCATCGTCGGCGGCACCTCCGCCCTCCTCCTCAACGCCGGCACCTTCCTCGTGTCGGCCGCCGCGCTGGCGGCGATGCGGGGCGGCCGCACCCCCCGCTCGGCCAGCAAGGTCGGCGTCCAGCTGCGGGCGGCCTACGAGACGCTGCGCAGCGACGTCCTCGTGTTCCGGGCCGCCGTGATGGTCGCGCTCACCTCCCTCGGGGCCATCGCCGCCGAGGCGCTCGTCGTCGCCTACGTCGACGCCGAGGCCGGTGGCCGGGCGTCGGTGGCCGGCGTGCTCGCGGCCACGGTCCCGCTCGGCACGATCGCCGGGGCCGCCCTCGTGCCCCGCAAGGGCGACCACGGCCGCCTCGTCAAGGTGTCGGCCATCCTCGGCCTCGGCGGGTCCGTCATCGCCGCCCTGGGCTTCCTCGCCCGCCCCGGCATGCCCGCCGCCATCGTCCCGTACCTCGCCACCGGGCTCGTGTTCGCGGTGATCGTCCCGGCCAACGTCGTCGTCGGCGCCCGGGTGCCGAGCGAGCTGCGGGCCTCGGTGTTCGGCTACCTCCAGGGCTCGCTCATGGCCTGCACGGCCATCGGGGCGGCCGGCGGTGGGACCGTCGCCGAGCTGATCGGCGTCGGCCCGGCGTGCGCGCTCGCGCTCGTCCCCGGGATGCTCTACGCCCTGCTCGTGCTCGTCCGCGCCCCGGTGGCGGTGCCGGCCGAGCCGGCGCCCGCCCCGTCCGCGTGAGCCACTAGCCTGGACGGGCCACGGGCTGTGGCGCAGCTTGGTTAGCGCGTCGGTCTGGGGGACCGAAGGCCCCGGGTTCGAATCCCGGCAGCCCGACCAACGAGCGCGCGGGTCGCGCCCGCCCCCGGCGGGGAGCGGCTCTCCCGGGCGGCGAGCCGGTACCGTTCGCCCCATGCGCCGGCGCGAAGAGGGCCGTTCCGACGGCGGGTGGACGTTCGTCACCAACCACTTCGTCGTCCTGTTCTGCCTGGCCGAGGACCCGGGGCTGCGCATGGCCGACGTGGCCGAGCGGGTCGGCATCACCGAGCGGGCCGTGCAGGGGATCGTCGCCGACCTGGTCGAGGCCGGCTACCTGACCAAGACCCGGGTGGGCCGGCGCAACCACTACGAGATCCGCAAGGGCATGCCCATGCGCCACCTCGAGATCCAGCACCGCCAGCTCGGCGAGGTGCTGCGGGTGCTCGGGGGCGACGGGGCCGACGCCGGGCCCGAGCCCGACGGGGCGACGAAGGGCGCCTGACCGCCACGACCGGGCGGGCCGGCCGGGGTGCGCCGGGCCGGTAGCGTCGGCGCCATGTGCGGCCGGTTCCTGGCCTCGGCGAGCGCGGACGACCTGGCCCGCTGGCTCGGCGCCGACGACGGCCCGGACGAGCCGGTGCCGCCGAGCTGGAACGTGGCGCCCACCGACGACGTGCACGTCGGGGTGGTCGACGGCGCCGGCCGGCGGGTGGTCGACGTCCGCCGCTGGGGCCTGGTCCCGCCGTGGGCCGACGACCCGAGGGTCGGCAGCCGGATGATCAACGCGAGGGCCGAGCGGATCGTCGACGCCCCCGCCTACCGGGCGGCGTTCGCCCGCCGGCGCTGCATCGTCCCGGCCGACGGCTTCTACGAGTGGCGCCGCCAGCCCGGCCGCCGGCCGGCGCCGTACTGCATCACCCGCCGGGACGGCGACCGGCTGGCCATGGCCGGCGTGTGGGAGGCCTGGTACGGGCCGCGCGAGGGCGACCGGGGCGACGGGCGGCCGACGCCGCTCCTCACCGTCGCCGTCGTCACGACGGCCGCCAGCGACGACGTCGCCCCCCTCCACGACCGCATGCCGGTGCTGCTGCCCCGGCGGGCGTGGGACGACTGGCTCGACCCCGACGTCCGCGGCGGGCCGGCGCTCGACGCCCTCGTCGCCCTCCTCCGGCCCGCCCCTGCCGGCCTGCTCGCCGTCCGCCCGGTGGGCCCGGCGGTCAACGACGTCCGCAACCAGGGGCCCCACCTCCTCGACCCGCCGCCCGAGCCCGTCCCCGTCGCCGAGCAGGGCCGCCTGCTGTGAGCGCCGGGGAGCAGGGCGGGGCCCCCGGCTAGCGGCGCCGGTGGCGACGCGGCGCGAGCGCGCCCGGCAGCGGTACGCCCCCCGGCGGCGCTACGAGGCGTGGCTGCGGCGGGTGCAGGCCCGCATCGACGGGGAGTGGGCCGACCGGGTGGTGCCCTGGGCCGCCGCCGGGGTCCTGTTCGTCGTCCTCGGCGCGCTCGCCCTGGCCCACGCCGGCGAGCTGACCGGCGGCCAGGTCGGGGCCTACGCCCAGGCGGCCTGGCTGGTCGCCCACGGGCACGAGCCGTTCGTGACGGTGCGGGGGGTGCACCTGCTGGCCGAGCACGCGCCGTTCGGCTTCTACCCGGTCGCGGTCGTCGCCGGCTTCCTGCCCGCCGTGCCGACCCTGCTGCTCGTGCAGTCGGCCGCCCTGGCCGTCGCCGTCGTCCCCCTCTGGCAGCTGTGCCGGCGGGTGATGCACCTGCGGGCCGGGGCCAGCAGCGCCCTGGTCGCCGCCTGGGCGCTCCACCCCGCCGTGCACAACATGAACCTGGCCGGCTTCCACCCCGAGACGCTGGCCGTGCCGGCGATGGTCGCGGCCGCCGCCGCCGCCCTCGCCCGCCGGTGGTGGGTGTTCGCGGGGGCGGCCGCCGTCGCCGTCCTCCTCCACGCCGAGCTCGGGCTGGTCGTGGCGGCCGCCGGGGCCGTCTGGGCGGTGCGGGGCCGCCGGGCCGTCGGGATCGCCGCCGTCGTGGCCGGCCTGGCCTGGGTGGCCTTCGCCACCCTGGTGGTGGGGCCGTCGGTGTCGGGCGGGGAGGTGGTCGCCACCCGGTACCTCGGGTCCTACGGCGACGGGGCCGGCGAGGTCGTGCGGACGATGCTCGCCAACCCGGGCACGGTCGCCACCGACCTGTTCACCCAGCGCAACCTCGACGTGGTCGTCGGCCTGCTGGCCCCGCTGCTGTTCCTCCCGCTGCTCGCACCCCGCGTGCTGCTCGCCGTCGTCCCGCTCCAGGCCCTCTACCTCGTCTCCTCCCAGGAGTCGGCCCACGGCATCGGCGACCACCACGTCGCCGCCGCCACCGCGGTCGTGTTCGTGGCCGCCGCCGCCGGCCTCGGCCGGGCCGGGCGCAAGGGCGTGGTGATCGTGACCGTCGAGCGGTCCCTGCTCACCGTGCTGCTCGCCGCGTCCGGGTTCGCCTTCCTCCAGTCGGCCGCCTCGTCGCCGTCGCACGAGCCCTGGGAGTGGGGGAGGGACACGCCGGTGGAGCGGGCCCGCCAGCACGCGGCGTCGATGGTGCCCGACGATGCCCCGGTGAGCGCCTCCCTGCGGGTGCTCCCCCCGCTCGCCGAGCGGCGCCAGGTGTTCACCTTCCCCGCCCCCTACGTCGAGGACGCCGCGGGCGACCCCGAGTCCGAGGCCGAGCGCCGGGCCGCCGTGCGCTGGGTGGTGGTCGACACGACCGACCGCCCCACGTGGAGCGACACGGCCGAGGAGGTCTACGGCGACCTGGCCGGCCTCGGCTTCGTGCAGGTCGACCAGGAGGCCGGCGTCGAGGTGTGGACCAGGGAGGGCGACTAGCCGGCCACCTCGGAGCGGCCGAGGTCGCGGAGCGCCGACCGGACCCGCTCGGCGGCGTCGTCCAGGTCGGCCGGGTCGGGGCTCGGGTCGGCGTTGGCGAAGTCGAGGTCGCCCATGTCCCGGATGGGCACCACGTGCAGGTGGGTGTGGGGCACCTCGAGCCCGGCGATCACGAGGCCGACGCGCTCGGGCCGGAAGGCGGCCCGGAGCGCCCGCCCGACCACCCGGGACACGCCCATGAGGTGGCGGGCCAGGTCGTCGTCGAGGTCGAGCCAGTGGTCGACCTCCTCGACGGGCACGACCAGCGTGTGCCCGGGCCGGAGGGGGTTGATCGACAGGAACGCCACGCACCGGTCGTCGCGCCACACGAAGCGGCCCGGCAGCTCGCCCTGGATGATGCGGGTGAAGACCGTCGTCACGGCGGCACCCTAGCCAACGCCCCGCCCTAGTCTTCCGGGCCATGACGGCCACCCCGGCGCCGGCCGGCGACGACCGCCCGCTGGTCGAGCGGGCCCGCGAGGGCCGCGTGCTCACCGTGCCCAACGTGCTGTCGGTGGTGCGCCTGTGCTCGATCCCGGTGTACCTGTGGCTGCTGTTCGGGCGGGACAACCGGGCGGCCGCCGCCGTCCTCCTCGCCGCCCTCGGCTCGACGGACTGGATCGACGGCTACGTCGCCCGCCACTTCGACCAGGTCACCACGCTCGGGAAGATCCTCGACCCGACCGCCGACCGGCTCCTCTTCTTCGTGGGGGTCGGCGGGATGCTGGTCGACGGCTCCGTGCCCGTCTGGGTGGCCGTGCTCACCCTCGTGCGCGAGGGCCTGGTCGGCGCGGCCGTCGTCGGCCTGGCCATGGCCGGCGCCCGGCGCATCGACGTCACCTGGTTCGGCAAGGCCGGCACGTTCCTGCTGATGGTCGCCTACCCGCTGTTCCTCGCCGGCGAGAGCACCCTGTCCTGGCGGGACACGGCCCACGTGCTGGCCTGGGTGGCCGCCGTGCCCGGGCTCGCCCTCAGCTACTGGTCCGCCGTCCTGTACGTGCCGCTCGCACGGAAGGCGCTGCGGGAGGGGCGGGCCGAAGCTGCTCCGGGCGCCTAGTGGGTACCCTCCCCGCCATGAAGGCCGTGATCATGGCGGGGGGCGAGGGCACCCGGCTCCGGCCGCTCACCTCGAACGCGCCGAAGCCGATGATGCCGCTCGTCAACCGGCCGATGATGGAGCACGTCGTCCGGCTGCTGAAGCGGCACGGCTTCGAGGACATCGTCGTCACCGTGGCGTTCATGGCCGACGCCATCCGCAACTACTTCGGCGACGGCTCCGAGTACGGCGTGAAGATGTCCTACGCCGTCGAGGACCAGCCCCTCGGCACCGCCGGCTCGGTCCGCAACGCCATGGACCGGCTGACCGAGCGCTTCGTCGTCATCAGCGGCGACGTGCTGACCGACGTCGACCTGACCGGGATCGTCCAGTTCCACGAGGAGCGGGGAGGGCTCGGCACGATCGGCCTGATCAGGGTCGAGAACCCCCTCGAGTTCGGCATCGTCATCACGAGGGAGGACGGCTCCATCGAGCGCTTCCTCGAGAAGCCGACCTGGGGCCAGGTGTTCAGCGACACCATCAACACCGGCATCTTCGTGCTGGAGCCGGAGATCTTCGACTTCATCGCCGCCGACCAGTCGGTGGACTTCTCGGGCGAGGTGTTCCCCGCCGTCCTCGACGCCGGCAAGCCCCTCTACGGCGCCGTCGCCAGCGGCTACTGGGAGGACGTCGGCACCCTCGACGCCTACGTCCGGGCCCACAAGGACATCCTGGACGGGAAGGTGCAGGTCGACGTGCCGGGCTTCGAGCTGCGGCACGGCGTGTGGCTGGGGGAGGGCGCCGAGCTGCACCCGGAGGCGGCGGTCGAGGGCCCGGCGGTCATCGGCGACAACTGCCGCATCGAGGCCGGCACCCGGCTCGGCGAGTACACGGTCCTCGGGGCCAACGTCCGCCTCCGCTCGGGCTCGGACCTCGAGCGCACGGTCGTGCACGACAACGCCTACCTCGGCGGCCACGTCCGGCTCCGGGGGACGGTCGTCGGCCGGGCCTGCGACCTCCGCAAGGGGGTGCGCACCGAGGAGGGCGTGGTCCTCGGCGACGAGTGCTTCGTCGGCGAGAACGCCGTGCTCGGCTCCGACGTCAAGGTGTACCCCTTCAAGACGGTCGAGGCCGGCGCCGTCGTCAACTCGTCGATCGTGTGGGAGTCGAGGGGGGCGAGGAGCCTGTTCGGCCGGTCGAGCGTGACCGGGCTGGCCAACGTCGACGTCACCCCCGAGCTGGCCACCCGGGTCGCCATGGCCTGGGGGACCACCCTGAAGAAGGACGTCACGGTCGTCGCCAGCCGGGACTCCAGCCGCTCGGCCCGGATGCTCAAGCGGGCGATGATGAGCGGCCTCAACGCCACCGGGATCCACGTCCTCGACCTCGAGGTGGCGTCGGTGCCGGTCACCCGGTTCGTCACCCGCCAGCCCACCCCGCGGGGCGGGTTCACCGTCCGGCTGGTGCCCGACGACCCCCAGTCGGTGGCCGTGCGCTTCTTCGACGCGCAGGGCGCGGACATCTCCGAGACCGACCAGCGCAAGATCGAGCGGCTGCTCGGCCGGGAGGACTTCCGGCGGGTGTTCCCGGGGGAGATCGGCGACATCCAGTTCCCGCCCCGGGCCCTCGAGCACTACACGGTCGCCCTGGAGGCGACCGTCGACGTCGAGGTCATCCGCCAGGCGAAGTTCAAGGTCGTCGTGGACTACGCCTACGGCTCGGCGTCGTTCGTCATGCCGAACGTGCTGGCCAAGCTGGGCGCCGACGTGCTCGCCGTGAACCCCTACGCCTCCACGGCCGGCGCCATGACCTTCGAGCGCAGGACCCACGCCGAGCACGTGGCCAGCCTGGTGCGGGCGTCCGGCTCCGACGTCGGCGCCGTGATCGACCCCCACGGCGAGGCCCTCACGCTGATCGACGACGAGGGCCACGTGCTCTCCGACGACGAGGCCCTGCTGGCCATGATCAGCCTGGTGGCCGACCACATGGTCGGCGACCAGGTCGCCCTGCCGGTGACCGTCACCCAGGAGGCCGAGCGCATCGCCGCCGACCACGGCGTGAGCGTGCGCTGGACGAAGCTGTCGGCCGCCGCCCTGATGGAGGCGGCCGCCGACCCGAACGTCGGCTTCGCCGGCAACCGCAGCGGCGAGTTCATCATCCCCGGGTTCCTGCCGGCCTTCGACGCGGCCGCCAACCTGGTCAAGGTGCTCGAGCTCCTGGCGAGGACCGGGCAGAAGCTGTCCAAGGTGGTCGGCGGGCTGCCGAGGACCCACCTCGCCCACGAGACGGTCGTGACGCCGTGGGAGCAGAAGGGCACGGTCATGCGCAACCTCGTCGAGCGGGCCGCCGACCGCCAGCTCGTCCTCGTCGACGGGGTCAAGGTCTGCCACGACGGCGGGTGGGCGCTCGCCCTGCCCGACCCGGAGGAGCCCATCACCCACGTGTGGGCCGAGGGCGGCAGCGACCGCGACGCCCGCAACCTGGCCCAGGAGTACGCCAGGCGCATCCGCCAGATGCTGCGCTGACCGGCCCGCTCGCACCCGAACCCTCAGCCTCAGGTTGACCCCTCCGTCGGGCGGGCGCCGTGGAGTAGCGTTCGGCGCATGAACATCCCCGAGGACCTCCGCTACTCGGCGGACCACGAGTGGGTGCGCCTCGAGGGCAACCGGGCCAGGATCGGGATCACCGAGTACGCGCAGGACGCGCTCGGCGACGTGGTGTTCGTGCAGGTGCCCGACGTGGGCGCCGAGCTCACCGTGGGCGCGACGGTGAGCGAGGTCGAGAGCACCAAGTCGGTCTCCGACGTCTACGCACCGGTGGCCGGCACCGTCGTCGAGGTCAACGCCGACCTCGCCGACGCGCCCCAGCGGGTGAACGAGGACCCGTACGGCGAGGGGTGGATCTGCGTGATCGAGCTGACCGACGCGTCGCAGTACTCCGAGCTGCTCGACGCCCAGGCCTACCGGGCGCTGATCGAGGGTTGAGCGGTCCCGTGGCGGACCTGTTCTGCAACCAGTGCGGCCACCGCAACCCGGCCGGGTCGAACTTCTGCTCCTCGTGCGGCGCCCCGCTCGAACGGGGTGACGAGCGCACGATCACGTTCCACCCCGACGCCCCGCCGGAGGCGCCGGACGAGGACGTCAGCGTCACCCTCGACGACCTGCCGCCGGGCACGGGGCTCCTCGTGGTGAAGCGGGGCCCGAACGCCGGCTCCCGGTTCGCGCTGACGGCCGACGTCACGACGGCCGGGCGCCACCCGGACAGCGACATCTTCCTCGACGACATCACGGTGTCCCGTCGCCACGCCGAGATCGCCAAGGCGTCCGGGGGCTACGTGGTGCGCGACGTGGGGTCGCTGAACGGCACCTACCTGAACCGCGAGCGGATCGACGAGGCACCGCTCCAGAACGGCGACGAGGTCCAGGTGGGCAAGTTCAAGCTGGTGTTCTTCTCGTCCGGCTCCGGGTCGGGCGTCGGCGGCGAGGCGTGAGCCGGGTGGCCGAGCGCGCGCACCTGTCGATCGGCGAGGTCCTCACCCTCCTCCAGCAGGAGTTCCCGGACGTCACGATCTCGAAGATCCGCTTCCTCGAGAGCCAGGGGCTGCTCGACCCGGAGCGGACCCCGTCGGGCTACCGGAAGTTCTACGACGACGACATCGAGCGCCTGCGGTGGATCCTGCGCCAGCAGCGGGAGCACTTCCTGCCCCTGAAGGTGATCAAGGGGCGCCTGGAGCGGGGCGAGCTCGACGAGCCGCCGCCCGGGCTGGCCGACGGCGTCGAGCCGGGCCCGTCCCTCGACGGCGCCGTGCCCGACGAGGCGGCCGGCGGGCCGGTGGCGGCGGACACCGAGCCGGCGACCGCTCCCGCTCCCGCTTTGGAGGGGGCCGGGCCGGCTGCCGAGGCGCCGGCCGGCGACGCCGACGCCGAACCGGTGGCGGCCGCCGAGGCCGAGGCCGACGAGGCCGTCGCCACCGAGGGCGTCCCCCTCCCGCCGGGGGCCTACGGCGCCAACCCGCTCGACGCCGGGCCCACGTCGGTCAGCCTCAGCCGCGACGAGCTGGCCGCGGCGGCCGGCCTCGAGCCCGAGGCCCTGGCCGAGCTGGAGCGCTTCGGGCTGGTGAGCGGCCGCTCGGTCGGCGGGGTCGTGTCCTACGACGACTCGGCCCTCGTCGTCGCCCGCCTGGCCGCGGCCTTCGCCGGCTACGGCCTCGGCCCCCGTCACCTGCGGATGTACAAGGTGGCCGCCGAGCGGGAGGCCGGCCTGTTCGAGCAGGTCGTCATGCCCCTCGTCAAGCAGCGCAACCCGGTGGCCCGCAGCCAGGCCGTCGACAGCCTGCGCCACCTCGCCGCGCTCGGCCAGTCGCTGCACGCGGCCGTCCTGCGGGACACGCTCCGCCAGTACACGGAGCGGGGCTGAGCGCCCCGCCCGGCCCGGCGCGCGTGCTCGCCGGGCCGGACGAGCTGCGGGCGACGGTCGCCCGGCTCGGCGCGGCCATCTCCGAGGCCCACCCCGAGGGGGTCGTGCTGGTCGGCCTGCTGAAGGGCAGCCTGATCTTCCTCGCCGACCTGGCGAGGGCGCTGACCGTCGACGTCACCGTCGAGTTCCTCGCCGTCACCAGCTACGAGCGGGGGAGCGGGCGGGTGCGCCTCGTGCTCGACCTCGGCGCCGACGTGACCGGCAGGGCCGTCGTCCTCGTCGAGGACGTGGTCGACACCGGCCTCACCCTCGCCTACCTGTTGGCCGAGCTGGAGCGCCGGTCGGCGGCGTCGGTCGAGGTGTGCGCGCTGGCCGACCGCCGGTCCCGCCGCATCGTCCCGGTCCGCGTGGACTGGGTGGGCTTCGAGGTGGGCGACGAGTTCCTCGTCGGCTACGGCGTCGACCACGCCGGGCGCTACCGGAACCTGCGCCTGCTCGCCGCGGCCGACGCGGCCGCCCTCGACGCCGACCCCGACGCCTACGTGTCGTCGCTCTACGGGATGGCACGTGAGGGCCGCTCGCGCGGGTAGAGGGCGGCCCTCGGACGGTAGGGTGCGCCCTGGAGGGCACGGGCGATCGCACGGGAAACGGGGGACGGCATCGTGGTGGAGATGACGCTCGTCGGGGTCCGGGTGGAGCTTCCCGGGAACAACCCCATCGTGCTCCTGCGCGAGGCGTCGGGAGCCAGGCGGCTGCTGCCCATCTTCATCGGCGGTCCCGAGGCGACGGCGATCGCGTTCGCCCTGGAGAACGTCGTCCCGCCCCGGCCGATGACCCACGACCTGCTGAAGCTGCTCCTCGACGACCTCGGCGCCACCGTCGAGCGGGTGGTGGTGACCGAGCTGCGGGACAGCACCTTCTACGCCGAGATCCAGCTGGTGGCGAACGGGCGCAGCCACCAGGTGTCGAGCCGGCCGTCCGACGCCATCGCCCTCGCCGTGCGGGCCGGCAC
This sequence comes from Acidimicrobiales bacterium, assembly GCA_036399815.1. NCBI lineage: Bacteria > Bacillati > Actinomycetota > Acidimicrobiia > Acidimicrobiales > Acidimicrobiales bacterium. The sequence goes on along the minus strand of DASWMK010000071.1, from coordinate 15,767 downwards.
CCCGATCTACGCCAGCGAGGCCGTGCTCGACGAGGCCGCCTACGCCGGCACCACCGACGAGGACGACGAGCCCGAGGAGGAGGTCGTCGAGCAGTTCCGGGAGTTCATCGAGAAGGTGAACCCCGAGGACTTCGGGGCGTAGCCGGTCGTTGACGGCCGGGAGGCGGCGCCCTACGCTTCGCGCCACACCGGTGTAACTACGCCCGTGTGCGACCCAGCCGAGGAGCGCCGATGTCCGAAGACGGGTGGTACAGCGGCCGCAAGGCGGCCGAGATCGTCGGGATCACGTACCGCCAGCTGGACTACTGGGCGAGGACCGACCTCGTGCGACCCTCGCTGGCCGACGCCAACGGCAGCGGCACCCGGCGCCGGTACTCCTACCGGGACCTGCTCGAGCTGAAGGTCATCAAGAACCTGCTCGACGCCGGCATCAAGCTCGAGTCCGTGCGGGAGGTGTTCGCCTACCTGCGCGAGCAGCTGGGGGAGGACGTCGCCGCCGCCCAGCTCGTGATCAGCGGCAACACCGTCGTGCTGGCCCGGACCGGCGAGGAGCTGGTCGACGCCGTCCGCAAGGGCCAGGGCGTGCTCAACGTGCTGCCCATGTCCGGGGTGGTCGAGGAGGTCGACGCCGCCATCGTGGAGTTGCGCCCCCCGGCCGGCGGGGCCCCTGACCGGGCCGCCGCCGGCGGATGACGCCGAGCGCGGCCGACCCCGGGGGAGCGCCCCACCAGCGGGGCCGGTTCGCGCACGAGTCGGAGCGGCAGTTCGCCCAGCTGCTCGACTTCTACGGGATCGCCTGGGAGTACGAGCCCCGCACGTTCGTGCTGGACGCCGACGACGAGGGCCGCCCGCTCCAGGCCTTCAGCCCGGACTTCTACCTGCCGGCCTACGACCTCTACATCGAGATCACCACGCTCAACCAGAAGCTGGTGACGAAGAAGAACCGCAAGGTCCGGCTGCTGCGGGAGCGCCACCCCGAGGTCAACGTGAAGGTGCTGTACCAGCGGGACTACCTGCGGCTGCTGGTGAAGTACGGCCTGGCCGAGCCGGACGCGGCCGCCGCCGACGACGCCGGGGACGAGGCCGAGGTGCCGGCCGAGCCGATGTTCGCCCACGGCGGCCTGCTCGGCCCCGGCGCGCGCCGCGCCGGCTGACCCGGCGGCGGCGGCCCGGCTGCCGGCGTGCGGCTGCTGCCGGGCGGGCGGCGTCGGCGAGCGCCGCGGCGACTGACCCGGCTGGAGAGCGGCGGACCGGCTGCCGGCGTGCGGCGCTGAGCGCGGCGCCGGCTGACCGAGTGGCGACGCGCGCCTAGCGTTGGCCGGGTGACCCTGCGCCACTCGCCGCTCGACGCCGCCCACCGCGCCCTCGGCGCCCGCATGGTCCCCTTCGGCGGCTGGGAGATGCCCCTCGCCTACCGCGAGGGGACCCTCGCCGAGCACCGGGCGTGCCGGGCGTCGGCGGTCGCCTTCGACGTCAGCCACCTCGGCACCGTGCGGGTCACCGGCCCCGACGGCTTCGACCGCCTCCAGCGGGCCCTCACCAACGACCTCGGCAAGGTCGCCCCCGGCCGGGCCCAGTACACCCACCTCTGCGACGAGGACGGGTCGGTGCTCGACGACATCATCGTCTGGTGGGTCGACGACGAGCGCTTCGACGTCATGCCCAACGCCTCCAACACCGACCGGGTGGTCGACGCCATCGGCGGCGAGGACGTGACCGCCGGGCGGGCCGTCGTCGCCGTGCAGGGGCCGGCCGCCCGCGAGCGGGTGGCGGCGGTGGCGCCCGAGGCGGCCGACGTGCCCCGCTTCGGCGTGCGGGCCTTCACCTGGGACGGGGTCGAGTGCCTGGTCGCCGGCACCGGCTACACCGGGGAGGACGGCGTCGAGTTCGCCGTCCCGGCCGACGCCGCCCCCCGCTTCTGGGACGCCATCCTGGCCGCCGGCGTGCCGCCCGCCGGCCTCGGCGCCCGGGACACCCTGCGCCTCGAGGCCGGCCTGCCCCTCCACGGGCACGAGCTCGGGCCGGGCATCACCCCGCTCCAGGCCGGGCTCGGCTGGGTGGTGAGCTGGACCAAGGGCGACTTCCGGGGCCGGGACGCGCTGGTCGCGGAGAAGGAGCGCGGGGTCGCCCGCCGGCTCAGGGGCCTGGTCGTCGACGGCCGCCGCCCGCCCCGCGACGGCAACGAGGTGCTGGCCGGCGACGAGGCCGTCGGCGTGGTCACCAGCGGCAACTTCTCCCCGGTGCTCGAGCGGGGGATCGGCCTCGCCTTCCTCCGCCCGGACGTGGAGCCCGGGGCGAAGGTGGAGGTCGACGTCCGCGGCTCCCGCCTCGCCGCGGAGGTCGTGAAGCCCCCGTTCCTCGCCCGCTGAGGCTGGCTCAGTCCTCCCAGGCCGCGGTCGAGGGACAGGAGCACATGAGGTTGCGGTCGCCGTAGCCCTGGTCGATCCGGCGGACCGGCGACCACCACTTCGCCGCCCGCAGCCCGGGCGCCGGGTAGGCGGCCTCGGACCGGGTGTAGGCGTGGTCCCACTCGTCGGCCGTCACCATGGCGGCCGTGTGCGGCGCGTGGTGGAGCGGGTTGTCCTCCCTCGGCCACTCGCCGCTGCCGACCCGGTCGATCTCCTGGCGGATGGCGATCATCGCGTCGCAGAACCGGTCGAGCTCGGCCAGGTCCTCGGACTCGGTGGGCTCGACCATCAGGGTCCCGGCCACCGGGAACGACATCGTCGGGGCGTGGAAGCCGTAGTCGATCAGCCGCTTGGCCACGTCCTCCACCGACACGCCGGTCTCCTTCGTGACCCGGCGCAGGTCGACGATGCACTCGTGGGCCACCAGCCCGTTGCGGCCGGTGTAGAGGATCGGGAAGTGGGGCCCGAGGCGGCGGGCGACGTAGTTGGCGTTGAGGATGGCGACCTCGGTGGCCAGGCGGAGGCCGTCGGGGCCCATCAGCCGGATGTAGGCCCAGGAGATCGGCAGGATGCCGGCCGAGCCCCACGGCGCGGCGGCGATGGCGCCGACCCCGGTCGCCGGGCCGGCCTCCGGTCGCAGCGGCGAGGTGGGCAGGAACGGGGCCAGGTGCTCGCGGACGGCCACCGGGCCGACCCCCGGCCCGCCGCCGCCGTGGGGGATGCAGAACGTCTTGTGGAGGTTGAGGTGGGAGACGTCGGCCCCGAAGCGGCCGGGCCGGGCGAGGCCGACCATGGCGTTGAGGTTGGCGCCGTCCAGGTACACCTGCCCGCCGGCCTCGTGGACGAGGTCGCAGATCTCGGTGATGGTGGCCTCGAACACGCCGTGGGTCGACGGGTAGGTGACCATCAGCGCGGCCAGCCGCTCGCCGTGCTCGGCCAGCTTGGCCCGCAGGTCCTCGACGTCGACGTTGCCCCGCTCGTCGCACTTCACGACCACGACCCGCATCCCGGCCATGGCGGCCGAGGCGGCGTTCGTGCCGTGGGCCGACGACGGGATCAGGCAGACGGTCCGGTCCTCGTCGCCCCGGCTGCGGTGCCAGGCCCGGATGGCGAGCAGCCCGGCCAGCTCGCCCTGCGACCCGGCGTTGGGCTGGACCGACACGGTGTGGTAGCCGGTGATCTCGGCCAGGTCCCGCTCCAGCTCGGCGATCAGCTGGCGGTAGCCGGCGGCGGCGTCGAGGGGCACGAACGGGTGGAGGTCGGCGAAGCCCGGGTAGCTGACCGGCTCCATCTCGGCCGTGGCGTTGAGCTTCATCGTGCACGACCCGAGCGGGATCATCGACCGGTCGAGGGCGACGTCCCGGTCGGACAGGCGGCGCAGGTAGCGCAGCATCGACGTCTCCGACCGGTGGTCGGCGAACACGGGGTGGGTGAGGAACGCCGACGTGCGCCGCAGGTCATCGGGGATGGCGTCCTGGGCGGCGCCGTCGACCTCGCCGACCGACGCCTCGACGCCGAACGCGGCCCACACGGCGGCGACGTGGTCGGGGGTGGTGAGCTCGTCGCAGGCCACGCCGACCGAGTCGGCGTCCACGACCCGGAGCGCGATGCCCCGGCGGGCGGCCTCGGCCGCCACCTCGGCGGCCCGGCCCGGCACCTCTGCGGTCACCGTGTCGAAGAAGGCCGTCGTCCGCACGGTGACCCCGCCCTGGCGCAGGCCCTCGGCCAGCACGGCGGCCAGGCGGGCCACCCGGGAGGCGATGGCCGTCAGCCCCTCGGGCCCGTGCCACACGGCGTACATCGAGGCGACGACGGCCAGCAGCACCTGCGCGGTGCAGATGTTCGAGGTCGCCTTCTCCCGGCGGATGTGCTGCTCGCGGGTCTGGAGGGCGAGGCGAAGGGCGGGGTGGCCGTCGGCGTCGATCGACACGCCGACCAGCCGGCCGGGGAGCGACCGCTGGAGGCCGTCGCGGACCGCCATGTAGCCCGCGTGCGGGCCGCCGTAGAACAGCGGGACGCCGAAGCGCTGGGTGGTGCCGACCACGATGTCCGCGCCCTGCTCGCCCGGCGGGCGGAGCAGGCACAGCGACAGCAGGTCGGCGGCCACGGCGACCACCGCGCCGCGCTCGTGGAGGGCGGCGATGACCGGCTCGGCGTCGCGGACCTGGCCGCTCGACCCCGGCACCTGGAGGAGGGCGCCGAACAGGTCGCCGTCGGGCAGGCCCGACCACGGGTCGGCCACGACCACGTCGATCCCGAGCGGCTCGGCCCTCGTCCGCACCACGTCGATCGTCTGGGGGTGGCAGTCGGGGTCGACGAGGAAGGCGCCCGGCCCCTTCGCCACCCGCCGGCACAGGGCCATGGCCTCGGCCGCCGCCGTCGCCTCGTCGAGCAGGGAGGCGTTGGCGACGCTCAGCCCGGCCAGGTCGGCGACCATCGTCTGGAAGTTCAGGAGCGCCTCGAGCCGGCCCTGGGAGATCTCCGGCTGGTAGGGCGTGTAGGCGGTGTACCAGGTGGGGTCCTCGAGGACGTTGCGGCGCACGACGGGCGGGGTGACCGTGCCCGAGTAGCCGAGGCCGATCATCGGCGTCAGCACCGTGTTCCGGCCGGCCAGCTCCCGCAGCTCGGCGAGCACCTCGGCCTCGGTCCGGGCGGCGGGGAGGTCGAGCTCGTCGTCGCGGATCGTGTCGGGGATGGCGTCGCGGACGAGCTCGTCGAGCGAGCCGTAGCCGACGACGGCCAGCATCTTGGCCACGTCGTCGGGCGACGGGCCGATGTGGCGGTCGGCGAAGGGGACGGAGCCGGTCAGGCGGGACAGCGGCGGTCGGTGGTCGTCGGCCGGGGTCGGGCGGTCGGCGGTCATCCGGTGCCTCCTCGGGTCGGGCGGCGCGGTCGGTCGCTTCCCCCTCTGTCCGCGGTGCCCGCGTTCCAGAGTCGCCTCGACCGTCGGTCCTGTGGCCTGAGAGGTTCCGGGGAGTGTTGCCCCTTCGGCGCTTCCGCACTGGTCGTGCGGCGGCTCTCCCGCCGGCGTCGTCGGCGCCCGCCACCCTACCAGCGGTACCGTCCGGGACCGTGCCCCGGTCGACCGCCGCCGCCCTCGCCGTCGCCCTGGTGATGGTCATCGGCGCCGCCGCCGTGCGGGCCTCGTGGGACGCCGACGACGGCGACGACGGCGGGGTGGCGGCCACCGTGACGACGACGGTCGCCGAGACGACGGCGCCGACGACCACGCCCGCGACCCCGACGAGCGAGGGTGGCGGGGTGACGTTCACGGTGACGGCCGTCCCCGCGTCGACGACGACCACGGCCCCGGCCGCATCGGTGGGGCTGCCGCCGTCGCTCGCCGTCCCCGGCCCGGACGTGATCACGCTGTCCGGCGAGTCCACCTGGTCGCTGGCCTTCACCGTCACCGGCGTGCCCGAGGCCGACGTCGTCGCCTGGGTCAGGGCCGAGCTGGCCGCCGACGGGTGGCAGGTCGAGGACGCCGCGCCCGGGATCGTGCGCTTCACCGGGCCGAACGCCGCGGGCGTGGCCCTCGTCAGCGGCGACGACCCGGTGGCCGTCGCCGTCCAGCTCAGCGCTCCGTAGCCTCGCCCTCCCGCTCCGCGTGGTGGCGCTGGATGGCGGTCATGATCGCCGCGCCGGCGGCGGCGATGAACGCCGGCCGGTTCTCGGCCGCCCAGTCCCTCGACGCGGTCAGGCTCGTCGCGCTGCCCTGGAACGCCGGCATCACCTCCCGGGCGAGCAGCTCGTAGGACCGCAGGGTGGCCGCCCGGTCGGCCCACTCGTGGGCCATCACCAGGTAGGTGCCGAACCCGCCCGACTGGTCGATCAGGCGCCGGATCTGGGCGACGGCGTCGTCGGGGGTGCCGATGACGGCGAGGCCGCTCGCGTTGACGGCGTCGGCGAGGACGGTGGCGTCGCCGCTCTCGGGCGCGAGGGGGAGGGCGGCCACCCGCCGGAAGTAGTCGACCCAGTCGGCCAGGCCGAACTCGACGTCCCGGTAGGCCTGCTCCTTCGTGTCGGCCAGGTGCACGGGCCCGACGAGGCGCCAGGTCCGCCGGTCGGGGGCGTGCCCGAAGCGGGCGGCCCGCTCCTCGACCACCCCCCAGTGGGCGCCGAGCACGTCGAAGCCCCCCTCGGTGGTCGCCCCGAGCGACAGCAGCGAGCAGCCGAAGCGGCCGGCGGCCCGGGGCCCGGCCGGCGACACCTGGGCGGCCACCGCCACCTCGGGGTGCGGGTGGGTGTAGGGCCGGAGCTGGAGGCGGGCGTCGCGGAGGGTGAACCAGTCCGTCTCGTAGGTGACCGGCTCCTCGCTGCGGAACAGCAGCAGGATCGCCTCGAGGGCCTCCTCCATCATGTCCCGCTGCCGTTGCGGGTCGATGCCCATCATGAACGCGTCCGAAGGGAGGGCCCCGGGGCCGACGCCGAACATCACCCGGCCGCGGGTGAGGTGGTCGAGCAGGACGATCCGGTCGGCCTGGACGAGCGGGTGGTGGTAGGGGAGCGAGCTGACCCCGGTGCCGAGGCGCAGGTGGCGGGTGCGCTCGGCGGCGACGGCCAGGAACACCTCGGGCGAGGCGATGATCTCGTAGCCCGCCGAGTGGTGCTCGCCCACCCAGGCCTCGTCGAAGCCCAGCCGGTCCAGGTGGACCAGCAGCTCGAGGTCGCGCTCGAGGGCGAGGGTCGGGTTCTGGCCGACGGGGTGGAACGGGGCGAGGAAGACGCCGAAGCGCAGCGGCCAGTCCACGGCCGGCAGGGGCACGCCGGGCCGCTCAGGCGCCGGCGTCGGGCTCCCTGTCCTCGTCGAGCGCCCGGTTCACCTGCTCGGTGATGGACTCGACCTGCTCCTCGATCTCCTCGCGAGCCTGCTCGAACTCCGCCTCGGCGGCCTCGTTGGCCCGCTGCACGTCGTCGGCGCCCACGCCCTCGGTGTCGCTCATGGCTGGCACCCTACCCATGGTGGGGAACTGGCCCGCTTCCCGCGAGGCGCTCGTCGCCGAGCAGGCCGCGCTGGGGGCCGAGCGGGGCCGGCCGCCGCCGGACCGCCCGTCGGCCGTCGCCGGCTGCTTCGTGTGCTTCGACGGGGACGACGCCGCCTGGGCGGCGGCCGCCGTCGTCGGGGGCGGCGAGCCGGCCGTCGTCGTCGTCGCCGGCCGGGCCGGCTGGCCCTACGAGCCGGGCCTGCTCGCCCTCCGGGAGGGCCCGCTGCTCGAGGCGGCGGTCCTGGCCCTGCCCCGCCGACCCGACCTGCTGCTCGTCAACGCCACCGGGCGGGACCACCCCCGCCGGTGCGGCCTGGCCGTCCACCTCGGCGCCGTGCTCGGCCTGCCGACGGTCGGCGTCAACCACCGGCCGCTGCTCGCGGCGGGGGCCGAGCCGGGGCCGGCCAGGGGCGACACCAGCCCGCTCCTCCTCGACGGCGAGGAGGTCGGGCGGTGGGTCAGGACGCGGCCGGGGCACCGCCCGCTGGCGGCGACGGCGGGATGGGGCACGACCCCAGGGGACGCGGCGGCCGCCGTCCTGGCCGCGGCGTCGGCCCGGCGCACGCCCGAGCCGGTGGCGCTGGCCCGCACCGCGGCCCGCACGGCGAGGGCTCGACGTGAACCTCGACCTCCCGTCGACGTGGAGGTCGAGGTCGACGGTCAGGGTTGACCGAGGAAGGCGGTGAGCGCCCGGACGAGGTGCTCGGGGTCCTCGGCGCCGCCGAGCTCCCTGGCCGAGTGCATGCCGAGCTGGGGGGCGCCCACGTCGACCACCGAGACGCCGGCCCGGGCCGCGGCGAGCGGGCCGATCGTCGACCCGCACGGCAGGTCCGTGCGGTTGACGTAGCGCTGGTAGGGCACGCCGGCCCGCTCGCAGGCGAGGACGAACCGCCCGTGGGTCTCGGCGTCGGTGGCGTAGCGCTGGTTGGCGTTCAGCTTCACGACCGGCCCGCCGTTCAGGGCGACCTGGTGGGACGGCTCGTGGCGCTCCGCGTAGTTCGGGTGGGTGGCGTGGGCCATGTCGGCCGACACCAGCACCGAGCGGGACAGGGCGGCGAGCACGTCGTCCCTCGTCCCGCCCCTCGCCAGCACCGACCGCTCGATCGCCGCCGGGAGCAGGGTGCCGTCGGCGCCCGTCGAGGTGGTGCTGCCCACCTCCTCGTGGTCGAACAGGCAGACGAGCAGGGGGGCGTCCTCCGTCGCAGGAGCGGCGGCGGCGAGCGCGGTGACCGCGCAGAAGCAGGAGCACAGGTTGTCGAGCCGGGGCGCGCTGACCAGCTCCTCGTCCGGGCCGACCAGCGCCGCGGGCACGGTGTCGTGGAACATGACGTCCCAGGCGAGGACGTCGTCGACCCCGACGCCGACCTCCTTGGCGAGGAAGGCGGCGAACGCCCCCTCCTCGGGCCGGCCGAGGCCCCAGACCGGCGACAGGTGGAGCTGGCGGTCGAGGACGAGGCCCCGCTCGGTCACCTCCCGGTCGAGGTGGATGGCGAGCTGGGGGAGGCGGGCGACGGGCCGGTCCACCTTCACGAGCCGGGTCTCGGCGCCCCGCTCCGTGCGCACCGACACCCGGCCCGACAGGCCGAGGTCCCGGTCCAGCCAGGAGTTGAGCAGCGGCGACCCGTACACCTCGACGCCGAGCTGGCGGAAGCCGGCCCGGCCGGTGTCGGGGCGGGGCTTGACCCGCAGGTTCGGGCTGTCGGTGTGCGCGCCGACCATGCGGAACCCGGCGTCGGGCGGGCACCCCTCGGGCACGTGGACGGCGACGAGGCTCCCGCCCCGGACGGCGACGGCCGACCCGGCGCCCGGCCACCGGTCGCCCGGCTCCAGGCGGGCGAAGCCGGCGCCCTCCAGGACGGCGGCCGCCTCGGCGGCGGCGTGGTAGGGCGACGGGGCGGCGTCGATGAACGCGCACAGCCGGCGGCTCGTGGTCATCCCGTCATGATCGCAGCGGCGGGGGGTAACGACGCCCGCCCATGGGACGCGCGGACGACCACGACCGCCCGCCCGGTGTCGACGACGACACGGTCGCCGCCACCGGGAAGCTGAGCGAGGCGCTCGAGTGGGTGGAGCGGGCCAGGGGCCGGCTCTACGACTTCCACCAGATGATGGGCCGGGCCGACTTCCTCGTCGACGACGCCGCCGACCTGCTGGAGAAGGCCGGGCACGCGGAGGACGCCGACCGGCTGCGCACGACGCTGGTCGGCCGCAACGTGCTCGACGGCCGGTGGACGTTCCAGATCATCGAGGAGTTCGACGACGGCTACTGGTCCCCGTTCCGCGAGGAGGAGCGCCGGGTCCGGGAGGCGCTCGTCGGCGGGCGCCGGCACCTGTTCGAGTCCGAGATGAAGGAGCGCCGCCGCACCCACGGCCAGCCCCGGCACGAGTCCCGCCCCCTCGACGCCGGCGAGGGGTAGTCAGGCGGCGACGAGCTCGACCACCGGGTCGAGGCGGCCGCCGACCCGGCGCAGGGTGCGCAGCACCGCCCGGCCGGTGGCGGCGACGAGCACGGCGTTGGCCAGCGCCCCGGCCGCGTCCCACCCGAACGAGGTGGCGACGTAGAACGCGTGGTACCGGTCGAGGGTCTCGGCCAGAGAGAGGCCCGGCTCCCACGACAGGGCCCCGCCGTCCCGGACGAACGGCCAGAACCACAGGTTCATCACCGCGCCGTAGAGGAACCCCCAGGCCCAGGAATAGGCGGCCAGCACGGCGACCTCGGCCCCGGCCGGCAACCGCCCGGTGGCCCGCCCCACCAGCCCGGCGCCGGCGCCCATCCAGGCGAGGGCCAGCATCTGGAACGGCAGCCACGGGCCGATCCCGCCGGTGGCCACGGCTCCGACCGCCATCCCGCACAGCCCGAGGAGCAGCCCGAAGCGGGGGCCGAAGGCGGCGCCGGCCAGCACGACGATGAAGAAGATGCCGTTGCCGCCGCCCGGCAGGTCGAGGAGGCGGAGCAGGGCGGCCACCGCCGACAGCACGCCGAGGACGGCGACCGTGGCCCCGGTCATCGTCCCCCTCCGCACCTCGACGGCGACGGCGGTGACGACCAGCGCGCCGACCAGGGCGGCGACCAGCGGCGCGTCGCCCGCATGGGCCTCGGACGGCAGGGCCTCGGCCGGCAGCCAGAACGGGTAGAGGAAGGCGGCCGCCCCGACGAGCGCCACGAGCACGTACACGGCGACGGGCCGCGCCTTCGCGATCACGCCCTCGCCCCCTCGAGCGCGGCGGCCACCTCGGGGACGGTCAGGTACGGCGGCAGCACGCGGAGGACCTGGGGCGCGAACAGCGAGCCGGACAGCACGGCCCGGGCCTCGCCCGACGCCACCACCTCGCCGTCGCCGAGCACGACCGCCCTGGTCGCCGCCCTCGCCGCCAGCTCGACGTCGTGGGTGGCGAGGACGACGCCGCCCCCGGTGGCGGCGTGGCGGGCCATGGCCGCCTCCAGCGCGGCGCGGGAGGCGGCGTCCATGCCCCTCGTCGGCTCGTCGAGCAGCAGGACGGCCGCCCCGCCGACGGCCACGGCGGCGACGGCCACCCGCTGGCGCTCGCCGCCCGACAGGCTCCTCGGGTGGCGCCCGGCGACGCCGCTCAGCCGGAGAGCGTCGAGCCATCGGTCCACCTCGCCGCCGTCGGGCCGGCCGAGAAGGCGCAGCGTCTCGGCCAGCTCCGCCCGGACGGTGGGGGAGAACAGCAGGGCGCCCGGGTCCTGGGGGACGTAGGCGACCCGGCCGCCGGCCGTCACCCGGCCGGCGTCGGGGCGGAGCAGCCCGGCGAGGGCCCGCAGCAGGGTGGTCTTGCCGGCGCCGTTGCGGCCGAGCAGCGCGACGACCTCGCCCTCGGCCACGGCCAGGTCGACCCCGGACAGGACGGTGCGGTGGCCCCGCCGCACGGCCAGGCCGGTGGCGGTGACGAGCGGCCCGCCCGGCGGGGGGCGGGCGGGGACCGGCGGCGCCGGCGGGAGGTCGGGCCGGCCGGCGGCGGCGACGGCCGCCCTCGCCTGGCGGACGGTGAGCGGCGGCGGGTCCCAGCCGAGCAGGCGGCCGAGGTGGGTGACCGGAGGGGCGCCCTCGTAGCCGGCCACGACGGCCGCCGTCGGGCCGGGCGCCGCCACCCGGCCGTCCCGCACGACGACGGCGCGGTCGGCCATCGGCGCCGCCCGCTCCAGCCGGTGCTCGGCGAGGACCACGGTCGTGCCGAGGTCGGCGTTCAGGCGGGCGAGGGCGGCGAGGACGTCCTCCGCACCCTGGGGGTCGAGCTGCGACGTCGGCTCGTCGAGCACCAGCGCGGCGGGCGCGGCGGCCAGCGCGCCGGCGATGGCGGCCCGCTGGCGCTCGCCGCCGGACAGGGTGGCGGGGGAGCGGTCCCGCAGGTGGGCGATGCCGAGCGCGTCGAGCACCTCCTCGACCCGCCGGCGCATGGCCGCCGCGTCGGTGCCGAGGTTCTCGAGGGCGAAGGCGACGTCGGCCTCCACCCGGTCCACCACGAACTGGGCCTCAGGGTCCTGGTGGACGAAGCCGACGACGTCGGCCAGGTCGCGGGGGCGGTGGTCCCTCGTCGAGCGGCCGAAGGCGACGACCTCGCCCCGCCACCGGCCGCCGGTCGAGTGGGGCACGAGCCCGTTGGCGCAGCGCAGGAGCGTGCTCTTGCCCGACCCGGACGGCCCGACCACGAGGAGGACCTCGCCGGCCGCCACCTCGAGGTCGACCCCGTCGAGCACCGGGTCGCCGCCGGGGTAGGCGACGGCCACGTCCCGCCAGGCGATCACCGTCCCGCCCCGGTGAGGACGAGGGGGTCGGCGGCCGGCGTCGCCGCGGGGGCGGGGGCGAGGACGGCCGGGGCGGCGAGCACGGCGACGGCCAGCGCGGCCAGCGGGTCGAAGCCGGGGAACGCGAGCGAGGCCGCCTCCCAGGTGAGCGTGTCGTCGCCGGCCAGGGACAGCACGAACAGCGCGGCGGGGGCGGAGAGGGCGACGGCGCCGACCAGCCAGTCGCGCCGGGTCGCCCGCCGGGGCCGGTGGCGGGTCCGCCGGCTGGCGGCCGACGAGGCGGCGACGGCGCCGACCACCGCCGCCGTGCCGGCCACCCCGAGCACGAGGGCGACGCCGCCGGCCCGGCCCACGAGGGCGACGAAGGCGCCGCCGAGGGACAGCAGCGCGCCGAGCCCGAGCCACCCGGCCAGCCGCTCCGACGGGCCGGCCGGCAGGCGGGCGAAACCCCTGGCGTCCATGGACTCGGCCAGGCCGACGGCCCGCTCGAGGCCGGACTCGAGCACGGGGACCACCAGGCGGACGAGGCGGCCCCGGCGCACCACCGTCCCCCCGGTCCTCGCCCGGTCGGCCTCCCGCACGGCGGCGACGGCGGCGAGGGTGGCGGGCAGCACGGTGAGGGCGACGGTCACCACGAGCCCGGCCTCGTGGAAGGCCCGGGGCGCCGACCGGGCGAGCTCGTCGTGGGCGGCGACGGCGTTGAAGGCCCCGAAGGCGGCGAGGACGCCGACGATGGCGAGGCTCTCGGCGCCCGCCTGGAGCAGGACGGGCAGCTCGACCGTCCCGCCCACCGTGAACCCGCCGAGCACCCGGGGGAGGGTGGCCTCGGGCAGGGTGACCAGCACGTCGGGCCCGCCGTGGGTCGTCAGCACGGTGAGCACCACCCGCAGGAGGCCGAACGTGGCGCCGAGGCCGACGAGCAGCGGGAAGGCCCGGGCCAGCGGCCGGCCGCCGCCGTGGACCTCCACGACCAGGGCGCAGACGGCCACGACGAGGAGCACGTAGAGCGGGTTGGGGGCGACCTCGACGGCCAGGGCGGCGGCGACCGCCCACACCAGCCAGGTGACGGCGTGCAGCGAGGGGGCGGCGGTTCCGGACGGGGTCACGGCTCGGGAGAGGGTACGCTCTGGCCGGCGCTGGTCGCCCACGACCCGGACGTCGTGGGCGGTGCCTCCCCACCACGGGGGCAAGCACGGGGGAAGCCGGTGAGAGTCCGGCGCTGACCCGCAACTGTGAGCGGCTTCGGCCGCGAGCCAGGATGCCCGCCACCGCCGATCACCGAACCGACCATGGCCCTCGTGGAACGGGGCCGACGGAGGATCCGCGATGCGTCATCGCCTCGTGCTGGGTGCGCTCGTCGGCGCGCTCGCGCTCCCGTCCATCGTCGCCGTCGCGCCCGCCGGCGCCGCCGACCCCGCCTCGGAGCGGGTGGCGGGGCGGGCCGTCCGGTGGCTCGACACGGTCCAGCAGCCCGACGGCAGCTTCGAGCTCGCCGGCTTCCCGGGCTTCGAGACCCCCGCCGCCGTCCTCGCCATCGCCGAGTGGGGCCAGGCCGACGGCACCTGGTCGACCGACGAGGCCAGGGCCGCCGTCCGCCGGGTCCGGGAGGACGGCCACAACTCGCTGGAGGCCCTCGACGACCTCGCCGACGGGGAGTTCGGCGCCCTGTCCGCGGGGCAGGCGGCCAAGCTGATCGTCCTCGACGTCGTGCCCCTCGGCCTCGACCCGACCGCGTTCGACCCCGAGCGGGACGGCGCCACCGACCTCGTCGCCGTGGTCCTCGCCGGCCGCCGCCCGGACGGGTCGTTCGGCGCCTTCAACGCCACCCTGTACGCGGCGCTCGCCTACTCGGTGCTCGGCCGGCCGGTGCCGTCGTCGACCCGGCAGCTGATCGTCTCGTCCCAGCAGGCCAACGGGGGCTGGGACTTCGCCGGCGACCCGTCGGGGGCGGAGGTCGACGTCGACACCACCGGCCTCGCCCTCCAGGCGCTCGTCGCCGCGGGGATGGGGCCGGGGACGACACCGGTGCGCCGCGGCCTCGCCTTCCTCGCCCGCACCCAGAACGCCGACGGGTCCTGGCCGTCCCTGTTCGAGCCGAAGGACCCGAACGCCACCGCCGTCGCCGTCCTCGCCGTCACCGCCGCCGGCGGCGACGTGAACGGGCCGTGCTGGCGGGACCAGGTGGCGCCCGAGCTGGCCGGCCAGCCGTACGGCGACCCGGACGCCTGGCTGCGCTCGCAGCAGGCCGCCGACGGGCACATCGCCAGCCCCAACGACGAGTTCGGGGTGAACACGTTCGCCACGTCCCAGACGGTGCAGGCGCTGCTGCGGTCGTGGCTGCCGGTCGAGCGGGCGGGGCTGCAGCCGTGCCCCGCCGCCTGACCCCCGGCCGCCTGGCCGTCGTCGCCCTCGGGCTGGGGCTGGCCGCCGCGTCGGCGGCGGCCGCCCCGGCGCCGGCCGGCCCGGCCGTCACGGCGGCGAACCAGGCGCTGGTGATCGTCGAGACCGGCAGCGAGCGGTTCGAGACCTACGTGTCGTTCACGGCCGAGTCGATCAGCGGGCTCGAGGCGCTCGAGCTGGCCGGGATGGACCCGGTGGCCAGGACCTTCGGGGCCAACGGGTACGCCGTCTGCGCGCTGTGCGGGCGGGGGTGCCCGGCCGACGGCAGCTGCCTGACCTGCGACGCGCCCAACTACTGGGCCTACTGGCGAGACGCCGCCGGCGGCGGCGACGGGTTCGTGTACTCGGGGAGCGGGGCCGGCTCGGCCCGCGTCGGCAACGGCGACGTCGAGGGGTGGCGCTGGGGGACCGGCTCGGCGCCGGCCTGGGAGCCGTTCTCGCCGCCACCGCCGCCTCCGCCGTCGACGACGACGACGGCCGCCCCGACGACGACGAGCACGGCGGCGCCGCCGCCCTCCTCGGCGCCGGCGACGACGGCCCCGCCCCGCACGACGACCACCGCCGCGGCCGGTGGGGCACCCTCGACCTCGACCTCGACGTCGACCTCCACCTCAGGTTCGGGGACCGGCGGCTCGACGACGTCGGCGACCGCCGCCGGCTCGTCGTCGTCCTCCTCGTCCGTCCTCGCCGGGGCCGGGTCGTCGACCACGGCGGCGGGCGCCGGGGGCGGCCGCTACGAGTCGACGTCGGACGGGTCGGGGCCGGCCGTGGCGCCGTCGGTGGACGGCTCCGAGGTGGCGGCCGTCGACGCCCCGACCGTCGACGGCGGCGGCTCGGCCGGGAGCGCCCTGCGGTCGCTGCTGCTGTTCGCCGCCGTCCTCGGCGTGATCGGGGCGGCGATCGTCCGGGTCAGGCTGACGCGGCGGGCGGCGGCCGGTCGCTGACCGCGGCCCGGGCCCGGCGGGAGCTGCGCACGACGAGCACGACGATGGCGGCGAGGCCGGCGAGGGTCAGGACGAAGACGAGGCCCTGCGCCCACCCGCCCCGGTCGCCGGCGTCCTCGGGCGGCGCGCCCGAGTTCGGCCGGGGGACGGCGCCCGTCGCGCCCGGGTCGATCGTCGTCGTGCTCGACGCCGGCTGCCCGGCCGCCGGCGACGCGACGGCGACGGGCACGGCGGCCAGCACGACGAGCACCACGGCGACCAGGCG